>CAYTJO010000162.1:0-3782 GCA_964438215.1 uncultured Rhodospirillaceae bacterium | reverse complement strand
TTTTAGGTTATTAATTTCTGAAAACACATAAGGTGGTAGCAAAGATACTCTTTCAAATTTTGTTTTCATAATATGTGTTATTTAGATAATAAAAAAACTTCTACCCTTCTGTTTTCACTTTCTATGCTTTTACCATTAGGCTTAATTACCGGTTCTAAGTCTCCTTTCGCTAAAACAGTAATATTATCAGAAGGAAAGCCTTTGTTTGTTAACATATTTTTTATAGCTTCAGCTCTGGCAAACGATAAATTCATATTTATTTGCTTTCCTTTAGAACTATCTCCCCCTAAAGAAGAAGCATGTCCTACTAAAACTAATAAATTATCATTATAGATATTTACTATTTCATTTATAACAGCCTGAGCTTTTGAATCTGGTAAAACAGAATTATTTGAAAAATAAAATACTGCTACCTTGTCATCTTCCTTATAGCTATCAGTATTACTATCTTTAGATTGATAAGAAATAATTTTTCCATTATTTCCTGTTGGTGGATCTGAATTATATATTAGCATTCTAACTCTTGCCCTAATATTGACTGGTATTCTTGAGATAGTTCGCAAGTTTTTTTCTTCTAAAGTAATTTCAGAAGAGTTTTCAACTGTTTTTTCTTCCATTGCGACCTTATTACCTTCTTTGTATTCTTCTATTTCAATATCTTTTTCACCTTCAAAAAAATCTTTTTCTATATCAGAAAATTCTGGTCGGTCGGTCGGTATATCTGTAATTTCAGGAATTTCTTCTTCTAGAATTTTTTCTTCATTTAATTTCTCTTCGCTTATATCATTTTTCTTTTTTTCTTCATCTTTATCGTCCTTTCCAAAAAAAAGATCTTCAGTTTTATCAACAATCCCAGCTAAATCAAGAGTTTCAGAAATTGTAGAACAACTATTTAAAGAAAGTATTAAAAAAATATAAAGAAAAAAATTTATAAAAAACTTTATCATTTGTGAATTATATTAAGGGGATAATGAATGATTATCAAGTCCTAACTCCTCAGGATAGTTCATAAGTATATTTAAATTCTGAACAGCTTGTCCTGAGGCACCCTTAACTAAATTATCAATTACTGAAATAATTGTAATCCAATCAGTACCATGATTCTTTATTAGACCTATTCTACATAGGTTTGAACCAACTACATCACTGATTTTTGGGATCATATCATCTTTATTTATCTTTATAAATTTTGATTCTTCATAATAAGATTTTAAATATTCTTTAACATCATTGAAATCACTTCTAACATAGATAGAGCTTAATATACCTCTATTAATTGGAATAATATGAGGAGTAAAAGCAATAGAAGTTTTCTTGTTCGTAGCTATTTCAATAATATGCTCTATTTCAGGTTTATGTCTATGGTTCCCATTGCCGTAAGCTTTCACACTGCCAAAATTCTCAGAAAAAAGAAGGTCTGTTTTCGTATTTCTTCCAGCGCCTGTTATGCCAGACTTAGAATCAATGATTATCTCTTCACTTTTTATCAAATTACTATCTAATAATGGGATTAAAGGAAGTAGCGCTGATGTAGGATAACAACCTGGACAAGAAATGAGCTTACTTTTTTTTATATCATCTCTAAAAATCTCAGATAACCCATAAGTAAATTTATTAATAAAAGTAGGACTTTTATGAGAATCATAATAATTATTATATATATCTACGTCATTAAATCTAAAATCTGAAGATAAATCTATCACAATTAAATGCTTTGGAATCTTGTCAATAATTCCAGATAGTACTCCACTAGGAGCACATGAAAAAATAACATCTACTTCAGATAGATTGGAGTTCTTAAAAGATTTTACGATTGGTAATTCTGTTCCATAAAAATTAGAAAAAATCTCAGAAATTTTTTTTCCAGCGGATTGTTCTCCTATCAATTCTTGAACTTTCACATAAGGATGTTTTAGTAATATTCTCAATACTTCAGCTCCTGTATATCCAGAAGCTCCCATTACTGCTACTTTAATTTTTTTATTTGTATAAGAGATTTAATTACTCCTCTAAAATTAGAGATAAGTATAAATATTTATCTTTTACTAAACTGATAACTTCTTCTGGCTTTAGCCCTTCCATATTTTTTTCTCTCTACTACCCTAGAGTCCCTAGTAAGAAAACCATCTTTTTTAAGACTTTTTCTTAACTCAGGCTCAAAATTCACCAGCGCTCTAGAGATGCCATGTCTTATAGCACCAGCTTGTCCAGAAAGCCCTCCTCCTTTTACTGTACAAAAAACATCAATTTCAGTTTTTCTATTTGTTGCAAAAAGTGGCTGATTTAAAAGAAGCCTATGAGATTTGGAAGAAAAATAAATATCTTCTTTTCTACCATTAACAGTTATGTTTCCACTTCCTGCTTTTATCCACACTCTAGCAATTGAGGACTTTCTTTTACCAGTTGAATATGCTCTACCTAATGCATCAACTTTTTTTACTAACGTATTAGTGTCTATACTATTTGTATTAGTATCTATATTATTTTCAGCTTGCAATTTTCTTTCCTACAAAATTTTTTTTATTATAATTTTTGAAATCAATAGGCTCAGGGTTTTGAGCATTATGAGGATGTGCCTCTCCAGCATATATGTGTAATTTTTTAATCTGCTCTCTCCCTAATGGCCCCTTGGGCAACATTCTCTTCACTGAAAGTTTGAGCACTCTATCTGGGTAATTGCTACTTAAAATCTTAGAATAAGAAGTTTCCTTTAAACCACCAGGATATCCTGTATGCTTTATATACATTTTTTTTTCTAACTTATTTCCAGTCATAATTACCTTGTCAGCATTTATTACAATATAATTATCACCACAGTCTAAATTAGGAGAATAAGTTGTCTTATGCTTTCCTATTAAATGAAAAGCTAAATAAGATGCTAATCTTCCTAAAACTAGATCCTTTGCGTCTATAACGAACCACTTTCTAGTTATACTAGTTTTACTTATCCAATTTGTACTCATTTTATTTAGATATATGCTTTAATTAAAATAATGTATAGTTTATAATTATTTGTTACCATTATGTCAACTAACAAAATTTTCTTGTATAAAATAATTAATAATAATGTTTGTGAAATTACGTTCAATAACCCTAGCAAACGTAACCCTTTATCTCTTGAATTAATAGTTTCATTACAAGCTTTATTAAATAATTTAAAAAAAAACAAAACTATTAAAGTAATTCTCATAAAATCTACCGGTCCTAGTTTTTGTTCAGGGCATGACCTAAAAGAAGTTCAAAGTTGCTCATCTTCAAAGGTAAAACTGTTAAACCTTTTCAAAAAATGTAGTAAAATGATGATGACTTTAAGAGAGCTTCCTCAGCCAATAATTGCTTGCGTTGATGGAATGGCAGCGGCAGCAGGGTGTCAGTTAATAGCAAGTTGTGACTTAGTTATAGCAACTAAATAGTCAACTTTTCAAACTCCTGGCGTAAATATTGGCCTTTTTTGTTCCACACCAATGGTAGCTATATCCAGAAAAGTTGCTCCTAAAGATATGATGTATATGCTTTTAACAGGCGAACAAATTACTGCTAAACAAGCAAAAGACTTTAAATTAATTAATATTATTACGGATAACAAACAATATCAGCAACAGATAGATATAATCACAAAAAAATTAGTAAAAAAATCTTTTCAATCTATAAAAATAGGAAAAGTTGCTTTTTATAAGCAACTAGAAATGTCGCTTGGTAAAGCATATGATTATACATCAAAAGTTATGACTAAAAATATGTTAGAAAAAGATGCAAAAGAAGGAATTGAAGCATTTGTAAAA
>CAYTJO010000161.1:0-3786 GCA_964438215.1 uncultured Rhodospirillaceae bacterium | reverse complement strand
CCAATATTTCAGTTAACATGTACAGACACATTAACTGTTTGGATAATTCTTACTGCTGTATCTTTATTATTATTTAAATTTTTTTTTATTAATTTCTTTAAATCATTAGGCATGCCTAATAAGATTTTTTTTCTTAAAGTTTCATCGCAGATTTCTAGCACATAAGTGATATCATCTGTATCCAAAGTAGATAACATTTTTATAAGGTGATCCAATTTAAAATATTCAATAATACTTATTAGGATAGGAACATTCATTGAAGGCAAGATTTCTTCTGGAAATTTATTTGATAATATATTAATTACCTTCTTCCTATACTCTTCAGATAGCATTTCCAGAAGATCGGCTGCATCAGCCGGATGAATGTTATTTAAAAATAATACAATTTTTTCTTTTTTATTGTTGTCTACATAAGTTATAATATCGTTAACTATTTCAGATGTAATTCCAAGTGAATTAGATTTTTTAGCAGTATTTATTTTTGTATTTAAATTAGACATAATTTTAAAATATATTTTTTATGAAAATAATAAATAAAAAACAGCTATCTATAGATTTTTTAATTAGCAATCACCAAGTAGATTATAATAAAGCCGTACAGTTTATGGAAGAAAGAGTTAAGTCAATTACTATAGGACGAGCAAATGAAGCTATATGGTTTTTAGAGCATCCTCCGCTTTATACTACAGTAAGATCTAATGAAACTGAAATGAAGCATTTACAAAACATCCCTATATACAATACCAGAAGAGGTGGCAAGATCACTTGGCATGGGCCTGGACAAAGAATAATATACTTTATGATAAATATTAGAAAAAGAAAATATGATCTTAGGAAGTTTGTATTTAATTTAGAGTCCTATCTCATTAAAAGTTTACTAGAATTAAAAATTAAAGCTTATAAAAGAAAAAACATAATAGGAATTTGGACAAAAGATAAAAGTAAAAATGATGCTAAGATTGCTTCTTTAGGATTAAGGGTATCTAAAGGTGTTATTTATCATGGTATATCTATAAATATTGATTGCGACTTATCCTACTTTAAAAAAATTGATGTATGCGGAATGAAAAATTCTAATGTAACTTCTATTTCTTCTTTAAAAAATAATCTTGTAAGAAGTGAAGTAGATATAATCTTACAAAAAAATATCTCAGATATTTTTACTTAATTTGTTGCAATTTTATTAAGTTTTGCTCAGCTGAAACTGTCTCTCCCTTATCTACAAAAACTTCTATTACTTTGACCTTACTATCTGACTTGAGAATGTTTTCCATTTTCATTGCATCTAGTATAATTAATGTTTCTCCTGCATTTACTATATCATTTTTTTTAATAAGAATATCTACAACCTTCCCGGGCATTGGAGATATTAAATAATTATTTTCTGTTTTGAGTTTATTTTTAGGTAAATTTTTAAAACTTTGATACTCTAGATTTTTAAAAACATTTATTTCTGAATAATAGCCACTGTAAAAAACCTTGTAAGAATTTTCATTTTTAATCACTCTTAAGTTATAGAAATTATCATTAATTTTAATTTTATTGATTAAACTGAAAGGGTCTACATATAATTCTATAAAAAACTTTTTATTATCTTTAATTAAAATTAACTTCGAATCATTGATCGATTGTAATCTATAATGAAACGATTTTTCTTCTAAAACTAGAGTCCATTTCTTACTAATTTTTGTTAAATCGTTGTTAACTTCTTTTAAGTATTTTAATTCATTAGATAAAGCTGTAATAGCTTTTATTTCTATTATATTAATGTCGTTGGTTTTTCCGTTAAATCCTTGTTTGTATTGATTCGATATAAAATTGGTATCAATATTAGATAGTCCAAACTCTTTAGTCAGAAGAATATTTATTAAAAAGTCTTGATTAGTCTGAATACCGTCAATATTCATAACCTGCAAGGATTGAGTGATTTTACTAATTGCCTCCTGTCTGTTTTTTCCTTTAGCAATAATTTTTGCTAATAAAGAATCGTAGTAAATAGACACTATATCTCCTTCTATATAGCCCTTGTCTACTCTAACTTTATCAGGAAAGATCATTTTTTTTATTTTTCCTGCTGAGGGTAAAAATTCTTTTTCAGGATCTTCAGAGCATAACCTAACCTCTATGGCCCACCCTTCTGTATTTAAACTCTTTTCAGTTACTGAAAGCTTCTTCCCTTGTGCTATTCTTATCATTTCTTTTACTAAATCTATACCTGTAACCTCTTCTGTCACAGGGTGTTCAACTTGAAGCCTAGTATTCATCTCTAAAAAATAAAATTTTCTATCTTTGTCTACTACAAACTCTACGGTTCCAGCTGAGTAATATTTTACTTGTTTTGCTAACCTTACTGATTGCTCTCCCATTTTTTTACGTGTAGCATCATCTAGAAATGCACTAGGTGCTTCTTCAATAATTTTCTGGTGTCTTCTTTGAATTGAACATTCTCTTTCTCCTAAAGAAATAATATTACCTTCCTTATCACCTAATATTTGTATTTCTATATGCCTAGGATTTTCTATGTACTTTTCAATAAAGACTCTTTCATCTCCAAATGCATTTTTGGCTTCACTTTTTGCTGATTTTAGTAACTGGCTCAGTTCCTCTTTTTTGCGAGCTATGCGCATTCCTTTTCCACCTCCGCCTGCAGATGCTTTTATCATTACTGGGAAACCAATATCCTTTGATATTTTTAATGCTTGATCCAAACTATTAATTTCTTGATTTAATCCAGGTATACAATTAACTTTCGCTTTTAAAGCAATTTTTTTTGAAGATATTTTGTCTCCCATTGCCTTTACTGCACTTGCAGGTGGTCCAATAAATATAATATTTTTTTTAGACAATAGTTTCGAAAATAAGTAATTCTCTGATAAAAACCCGTATCCAGGATGAACTGCATCAACCTTTAGTTCTTTACATATTTCAATGATTTTATTTATATTTAAATAACTACCATTTAAAGGATCATCACTCAAAAAAACTTTTTCATCCATAGCAGCTAAATGATAGGAACCTTCATCTTGTTTAGAATAAATTCCAACAGTTTTTATTTTTAATTTTTTGCACGTTTTTGCAATTCTTACCGCAATCTCTCCTCTATTTGCAATAAGTATTTTTTTAATTTTTTTTTTCATAATTTTTATAGTGGAATATTATCGTGTTTTTTCCATGGATTTTCTAACTTCTTTCCTCTTAAGACTCTAAAAGCATTCGCAACTTTTAACCTTGTATTGCTAGGTAAAATTACTTCATCTATATATCCTCTTGATGCAGCAACATAAGGATTAGAAAAGTTTTTTTCATAGTTTTCAATTTTTTCTTTTAAATCATCCTCTTTAATTTTTTTAAAAATTATTTTAGCTGCACCCTCTGCTCCCATTACAGCAATTTCAGCTGAAGGCCAAGCATAGTTTAGATCACCTCTTAGATGTTTTGAAGACATCACATCATAGGCACCCCCATAAGCTTTTCTTGTTATGACTGTTACTTTAGGAACTGTTGCTTCAGCATAAGCAAAAAGAAGTTTTGCTCCATGCTTAATAATTCCATTAAACTCCTGATCTGTCCCTGGCAAAAACCCTGGAACATCAACTAAAGTTAAAATTGGAATATTGAAACAATCGCAAAATCTTACAAACCTCGCTGCCTTTCTTGAAGAATTAATGTCTAAACACCCTGCTAAATTTGTAGGCTGATTCCCAACTAAACCTATAGTGTGCCCATCAATTCTCAAAAAACCTATTATAATATTAGAAGCGTAATCTTTTTGAACTTCAAAAAAAT
>CAYTJO010000160.1:1466-3808 GCA_964438215.1 uncultured Rhodospirillaceae bacterium | reverse complement strand
GCTTCGCAGACTGCATTCTAGACTGAAAAGCTGTTCCCGATGGTGAGTTAACCACATCAAACATGGCGCTTTTTATTAGTTTGAGACCATCTTTACTAACATTATCAATATAATTATTTTTCTCTAGACTTGATGTCTGTTTTATTAAAGTAGGAACTACACTTTTTCCTTCATTTGCAATTCTGCTAATCATAACAGCCAATTGCAGAGGAGATGTAAGTGCAAAACCTTGACCTATACTTGTAACTATCGTATCTGTTTTAGTCCAGGCTCTTCCATATTTTTTTTTCTTCCAATTTTTAGAGGGAACTAATCCACTAGATGAGTTAAATATCTCATTTAAGTAGGTCTTTCCAAATCCAAACTTTATTGCAAATTCATTAATATTATCTATACCTACTCTAAGTGATAAGTCATAAAAAAAACAATCACATGATACAGCCAATGCTTCACTACAGTTAACAAAACCATGGCCTTTATCGTTCCAACAATGAAAAATTTGATTGCCAAATTTATATGAACCGCTACAAAAATATTTTTTATTAGGATTAAAACCTTTTAGATTGTATGCTGCTAAAACCACAATCAACTTAAATATAGAACCAGGAGGATAAGTTCCTTTAATAGCTCTATTAAAAAGTGGGTTAAGATTATTATTTATTATTTTTTTCCATTTTTCTGGATGCATTTCTCCAATAAAATCATTGGAATTAAAACTAGGCTTAGAAACAAGGGCTAAAGTTTCTCCAGATTTTATATCTAACACCACTATAGAACCTGCTTGCGATCCTAATCTATTGTAACTAAAATCTTGAAGATCTTTTGATATAGATAAGTTTATATCATTTCCAGGTATTCCATTTACTCGAGAAATTTCATTTACAACTCTCCCATGAGCATTTACCTCCTCTTTTTTAAATCCAAATTTTCCTTGTAACATATTATCATACGCAGCTTCCACAGCTAATTTTCCAATACTAGTTCCTTCAACTTTTGAAAGCTTTAGATTGTCTTCTTTTTCTGGATGACCTACATATCCAACCACATGAGATGAAGCTTGTGATATGTATTTTCTGACTAAAACCATCTCAATATATACTCCCTCCAATTCAGTAATATTAGAAGATATTTTTGCTACCTCACTCCATTTCATATTTTGTTTAACTAATACTCTTGCTTTATTATCAATAATTTGTTTTTTTAATTCTGCTTTTTTTCGATCTGATAAATCTACGTAATTTAAAACCTTATTTAGTGCAGCTAACTTGTTATCTAAATTATAAGTCTTAAATATTAATTGATATTGTTCTTCATTATCTGCTAAAAGTTTATAATCCCTATCTAAAATTAGTCCTCTAGAGGGAATTATAAAACTTAAATTAACTCTATTATTATCAGCTAATTTTTTATATTTATCTGACTGTTTTATTTGTAAGTTATATAATCTTTCTATAACAATAGAATAAGATAATAACTTTAAGGATCCTATTAAAAAAAGCCTCCTGTTAAAAACTGTACTATAATTTTTTTTAGGTTTTAACATAATACTTTTCTATTGATAAAATATTATATATCCATTGAAAAAAAACTGCTAAAGCTGGATACAAAAAAATAGTAGTCAAAATATTCAAAATCAAATATTTTGAAAAGATTATTTTTGAATAATAAAGCATGAAAAATAAATTATTAAAAATAAAAAATACCAAAATAAGAGCAAAAGCTGCAATTATATTTTTAAAAAAAGAGTTTATTTGAAATCTATCTCTTACCTTAAGTGATATAAATCTTAATAACGAAAAAAGTAACAGATAACTTCCAAGAGGTGCACCTATTAATAAATCAGTAAAAATACCTATGAAAAAACATTGAAATACGTCCAAATGTTTTCCCAATGCAAAGTCCAAAATATAAGACAAATTATGGGAATAAAAGATATTGTCATTGCGTATCCTGGCGGAGGGAATATGGTAGAAGAAACAGATATAAATAAAATTATACTACAAAAAGGTAAATATTTGATGTAGCTTTTTTTTTTTCTTAAAAAATCAAACACGTTCTTTTACTAAAGTTTTTTATTATAATCATAAAGAATTACACTTAATGTACTGAGTTTATCCCAATCCTTTGCAGGAATTACTACCAGCTTTTCCTTTTTTTTATTAAGTTCAGATAAGTATAGGCCTACGGGCAATCCTCTGGGAAGAATACCTCCTTCCCCCGAAGTCATTAGCCTTTCTTTATCAGTTAATAAAACTCTTTTTTTTAAAAATTTCAATTCTAATAAGTCTGAGTTTTTTCCTACAAGATTTGCTCTATGTAAACTGTTTTCAAAATAAACTGGA
>CAYTJO010000160.1:0-1456 GCA_964438215.1 uncultured Rhodospirillaceae bacterium | reverse complement strand
AATAAGACTCTTGAGGCATTTTTTCCAAGATCTACAATTCTTCCTACCATACCCCAATTATTTATAACAGGATTACCTAATTTTACTCCATCATTTGAACCTACATTTATTGTTATTGTCTTAACATAACTTCCACCAGAATTGGAAATAACCTTAGCTGTTATAAACTTTTGATTATCTTTCTTAACAGTGTTTAATAGTTTTCTTAGTTCTTCGTTTTCTGCTAATAATTGCAGAGCTAAATCTCTCCACTTATTTAAAGAATGATTTTCTTCCTTAAGATCTTGATTTTCTGAATATAAGAATACTAAATCATTAATTTTATAAAAACCATCAGATAGTGAGTTTACAGGTTTGCCTGCTAATGTTAAAAATCCTGAAGATATATCTAGAAAATAAGATTTAAAAATGCTTAAGCTAGCTTCATTTATTTTTCCTATAATTAATAATAAAACTGAGAAAATGATTAAAATTGTTGTACCAAACCCATGAACCTTTTCTTTAGCATAAGAGGATAATTTAAGTAGATATGTTTTATTTATAGATCTTGGCATATAAAATGTATTTAATATGCTGTATCTAGAACTTGACCTAAATTTTTCATATTTTCTAAAGCTGTTCCTGTTCCAAGAGCTACAGACAACAAAGGATCCTCAGCTATCGAAACTGGCAGACCAGTAGATTGTCGTAATACTGTATCCATTCCATTCAATAATGCTCCTCCTCCACTAAGAACAATTCCCTTATCTACAATATCAGCAGCTAACTCTGGTGCAGTATTTTCTAAAGCAGTTTTAACTGCATCAATAATTCCTCCTACAGGTTCAGATAAACTTTCTGCTACCTGTCTCTCAGTTAATATTACTTCTTTTGGAACACCATTAATCAAATCTCTACCTTTTATTTCCATAGACTTACCATCACCACTTTCAGGAGGACAGGCTGTACCAATTTCTCTCTTGAGCTTTTCAGCACTTGCCTCTCCTATCAATAAATTGTGATGCCTTCTCATATAACCTATTAAGGCATCATCCATATGGTCTCCTCCAACACGAACTGATCTTGCATAAACTATTCCTCCTAAAGAAAGAAGAGCCACTTCTGTGGTTCCACCTCCTATATCAACAATCATAGATCCAGTTGGTTCAGTAACTGGCAAGCCAGCACCAATAGCTGCAGCCATTGGTTCTTCAATTAGAAAAACCTTTCTAGCCCCTGCACTTTCAGCAGACTCTTGAATAGCTCTTCTCTCAACTGCCGTAGACCCATGAGGAACGCAAATTACAATTTGAGGAGAAACAAATGATCTTCTATTATGGACATTTCTTATAAAATGCTGTATCTTCTCTTATGACATATCCCATTTCTTCTCCGTCATAATTATAATAACTACATCTTCCAAAGTCCACAATATAAATTTGACCAAGACGACCATCATCATAATATTCACGATAAC
>CAYTJO010000159.1:0-3818 GCA_964438215.1 uncultured Rhodospirillaceae bacterium | reverse complement strand
GTAGGAAAATCAGGATTTATTGCAAAAAAAATAGCTTCTACAATGAATTCCATAGGAACTCCCTCCACGTTCATTCACCCTACCGAGGCAAGTCATGGAGATTTAGGATATATCACTAAAAAGGATATTTTAATAATTTTGTCTAAATCAGGAAAGTCCAAGGAGCTTGATGACCTATGTAAATATGCGTCCTACAAAAAAATTCCAATTATATTTATTTCTTGTAATGCAAGTTGTAAATTAGCTAAGCAATCTTCACTTAATTTAATTTTACCAAGCTTAGATGAGGCAGGAGAGAATAAATTAGCACCTACCACTTCTACAACTATGATGCTTGCTCTAGGAGACGCTCTAGCTTTATCAGTTTCTAAGAAAAAAAAGTTTTCAATTAAAGACTTTGGCAAGCTGCATCCTGGTGGAAATATAGGGGCCAAGTTTGTTACCATAAAAGAAGCTATGCATACATTGGCTAAAATTCCTTTATCGGATAAAAAAACTAAAATGAAAAATATAATATTAAAAATGTCTCAGAAGGGATTTGGCTGTGTAGGAATTACCAATGATAATAATGATTTGGTTGGAATAATCACTGACGGAGATTTAAGAAGAAATATGAAAAATAAAATATTAGATAAAAGAGCAGAAGAAATTATGGTAAAAAACCCTAAAACAATTATAAAAAGCAAATATATAAAAGATGCTTTAGAAGTTTTTGATAAAGAAAAAATAACAGTATTGTTTGTTTTAGAAAAGTCATCCTCTAGAAAACCTATTGGGATCATTCACTTACATGATTGTCTTTCAATATATTGAGCAGGATTTTGAAAAATTATATACCCAGATCAATTAAAGTTGCTAAGCCCTCGAATAATAAAATCATAAAGCTAATAATTTTAAGCATGTTATTAGTATTAGTTTTAGTATTAGTTTTTTTTACTAATTCAAACAATAATATTCTAACTCTAGATGATGAAGTTTTTAAAAGAGAATATCAAAAAAATAAAAAATTTATAAAAATAGATAAGCTTAAGTTTGCAGGTTATAATAACCAAGGGAATCCTTATTTATTGACAGCAAAACAAGCAATCAAAGAAACTAAAAATATAGATAAAGTTATTTTATATAATGTAAAAGCAGACATATTTCTAAGTAATAAAAATTGGTTCTTTTTAAATACAGAGAAAGCAATTTTTAGAATTAATGAGAAAACCTTGTTTACTGATAACGTTGTAAAAGGATTCTATGATGATGGCAGTAGCTTTTCTACCCCTAGCATTGAATACGATTTCAATTCAGGTATAGCAAAAAGTGAAGAAGGGATTGTAATGTTTGGTAAATGGGGTAATATAAAAGCTGATAAATTTTCTTTTAACTCTTTTAAGGACACATATAGATTTGATGGCAAAGCTGTAATGACTGTTAAATAGCCAGAAAATGTTAAAAATAATAAACATACTATTGATATTTTCCTTGACTGTTCTTTCTCTAGCAGAAGATACGAACAATGAAATAGAAATTTCATCAGAAACTATGGAATGGAAAAGGGAGGAAAGTATAGCAATAGCTATAGGAGAAGCCAAAGCTATACAAGGAAACAGAATTTTAAGTGCGGACAAAATAGTAGTTTTTTTTAATAATGAACAAGATGAAAAAAAAATTTATAAGCTAGATGCATCGGGACAAGTAAAATTTGTTAGGGGAGAACAAGTTGCTAAAGGAGACAAAGCAACATATTTTGTTGACAATGAAACAATTATTATCAAAGGTAATGTTAAGTTAAAGAGAGAAGATAGTTTCATGGTAGGGGAAGAGTTGTCTATTGATTTAAAAAATAACTCAAGCAAATTAACTAGCAGTAATAAGTCTGGCAAGGTCAAAGCAAAATATAAAACAGAAGATAAGCAATAATGGTAAAAAAAAATAAAAATCGGCCGGCTGTGATTTATGAAAATAAAGGTCTTGAAATATCAAACTTAGGAAAAAGGTTTAAAAATAGACCAATACTAAGAGGTATTAATTTAAACGTAAAAAAGGGAGAAATTGTTGGATTGCTAGGACCAAACGGAGCTGGAAAAACTACCTGCTTTTATTCAATAATGGGACTTATAAACCCTGACTTTGGAAAGGTAAAGTTTAACGGAATAGATATAACTAATTATCCTGTTCATCTTAGAGCTAAAATTGGTTTAGGCTATTTACCTCAAGAAACCTCTATATTTAAAGGAATGACTGTAGAACAAAATATCATTTCAATTTTGGAAACAGTTGAAAAAGATAAAGAAAGGATAAAAGCAATTTTAGAGGAAAGTCTTATTGAGTTTTCAGTGAGTCATTTGCGCCGAGTTCCTGCTAGCACGTTATCAGGAGGAGAACGCAGGAGAGTTGAAATAGCACGTGCACTAGCATCACAACCCTCATTTTTACTATTAGACGAACCATTAGCAGGAATAGACCCTATTGCAATTTCTGAGATCAATGACTTGATTTTACAAGTTAAACAAAAGAAAGTAGGAGTACTTATAACTGACCATAATGTCAGAGATACTTTAAAAATAGTTGATAAGGCATATATAATTCACGATGGAAAAATATTAAAATCAGGGACTCCTAAAGAAATCATACAAGATAATAGTGTTAAGCAGGTATATCTAGGAAAACGATTTAGATTTTAATTAACTAGGAGATTTGCTTTGGGAAAACCCTTTTTAGAAATTAAATTTGATAGTAAGAACTCTAAATTAAAACTATTAATAAGTAAAAAATCTTTTGCAGACTCTTCAGAAAAAATTGCAAAGGAGTTATTAAAAAAAATTGCTACTATCTCAGAAAAAGAATATGGTATTTCTTTTAAAGACTGTTATTCAAAATTATTAAAAGCAACTGCCAATGATCTGATCTTTATAGAAAATGGAATTTTATTAATTAACCAAACATTTGAAAAAATCACCAACAACTTTCTTATGTTATTAAGACTTTCACAGCCGATCTATTTGAAAAAAGAATTAAGAATAAAAACAGACGTAATTTTTACAATTTTAACACCAAATAATATTAATACTTCGGATAAACTACAATTGTTGTCTAAAATCTCAAGAATATTAAATCGTAGTAACATTAAAAAAGAAATAGCAGGTGTAAAAAAAGCAGAAGATGTACTAGCGCTTTTAATAAATGTGTAAACTTATATTAATGAGAGGAAAAAATGGAGAGTAATGATTATAAAGTAGCTGATATAACCCTAGCAGAATGGGGCAACAAAGAGATTTCTATGGCAGAAAAAGAAATGCCAGGACTAATTGCTCTAAGAGAAGAATATAAGAGTGAGAAGCCTCTCCTAGGTGCAAATATAATAGGTTGTTTGCATATGACTATACAGACTGCAGTTTTAATTGAAACTCTCACAGAGCTAGGAGCCAAGGTTCGCTGGTCATCATGTAATATATTTTCTACTCAGGACCATGCAGCAGCTGCAATAGCTAAGAAAGGAATTCCTGTTTTTGCTTGGAAAAATGAAACAGAACAAGATTTCTGGTGGTGCATTGAAAAAACTATTAAAGCCAAGAATTGGGAACCTAATTTGATTTTGGATGACGGTGGAGATCTAACGAAGATTATGCATGATAAACATGATACAATGTTAGATAATATACTAGGTTTAAGCGAAGAAACCACTACTGGAGTTCAAAGACTTTATGAAATGCAAGATGATAAGTCACTAAAAGTTCCAGCAATTAACGTAAATGATTCGGTAACTAAATCAAAGTTTGATAATTTATATGGTTGCAGAGAAAGTTTAGTTGATGGAATAAGAAGAGCCA
>CAYTJO010000158.1:0-3826 GCA_964438215.1 uncultured Rhodospirillaceae bacterium | reverse complement strand
AAACTTCTTTATCAGAAAACAAATTTTTGATAAACAAATAACCTAAGTTTTTAAAAGTCTCAACTTGATCCTTGCTAAGAAACATTAATCTACCTCCTAAATTATTTTAAAATATTCAGCAACAAAAGAATATTAAAAAAATGTTACTAATAATTATACACCTCTTTTTAGATTACACAAATAATAGGTTTTATCTGATATTGATAACTTTTCAGGCCAATCTCAGGAGCAATATTTTTTTGATGGGGAGTTAAGGCTAGATATTAGGTCTTTTTGTTTCTTGTAAAAACAGATACTTTATTTTAGTATCTAAATAGTTATTCAATATTTTAGCCTAATTATGATATGAATATATTATGAAATATATTTTTTTTATATTCTATATATTTATAATAAAATTATATACTTTTAATACATTTTCAAAAGATTTTACATTAAAAGGTACTGGTAAATTGGTTAGAAATGAAACTATTACATTTCCAGATGGAGCTAAATTTGTTTCATTTAAACATGAAGGAGGTTTTGAAACTGATGTTGGAAAATATGGAATGTACCATTGCACGGGAAGTATTCTATATAATTTAAAATCTATGTTGGAAAATATGTTTTTTGCTTGCGAATTTAAAGACCAAGATGGTGATATATTTATTGGTATGGGTAAAAGAAAAAAAGGATCAGACATTGATAGAGCAGTAGGACAAAACAACATAATTAGTGGAAGTGGTTTTTGGGAAGATTTTGTAGGATATTCTTGTACTTATTCTGTAGTCTATGTAGAAAAAATAGTTTTTTCTCCAGGTAATTGTAGAAAATAATACTAGAAATTTTAGTCTAGTAATTAGTTCTTTATGTTTCTTTAATGGCTATTAATTCTGTCAAATAAATACAACGATATAGGAAAATAAAAAAACTAATCTTTAAAATAACTTGATATTAAATCACCTGGTATAGATTCAACCACACCATCTAATTCACTAACATTTTTTCTAAAAATAGGCCCTGACCACTTATTTGTATCATGAAAATCTTCTTTTGTATTATATCTGGCTATTGACAATAACTGCCCTTCTCCAGTTTTAATAAATTCCACTGATAAACACTTAGATTTGTTTTTTGTACTCAGCATACATTTGAGCTTTGATTAAACTTATAAATAGGTTAGCTTTTACTTCGCTAGGAAATTTATATTTCATTACTCTAATATGCATATATTGAAGGTAATATTTATAAATACTTTTGTAAATATTAGCTTTCTAGACAAAATAGACACCTCTTTAAAATATTTTGTTTAATGTGGTGTTTCTTGACTTATAGAATAATTCATATTAGCGATTTAAGAGTCTTTGGATTCATGTAAATTGATTTTAGGTATATTCCTTCTACCCCTACCAAATAAGCTTCAACGACTCTGCATGATTCTTATATGGAATCTATTTTTATAGCTTCTTTTCTATAATTAATTGCATTATTTTCAATTAACCATTTTCTAGTTTTTTCAATAATAATTTTTAGTAATTTTTTTTGTTGTTTACCTACGCCCATGTGATTGACATCTAAAAGAATAATTTTTTTAGGTAAGGGAGTTAATTCTTGAATTAATGATTATGATTTTAATGGTATTTGATTATCTTTTTTACCATTAATTATAAGAAAATTTCCTGTAATATAAGGTAAGTTTTCTTTAGGGTCTATTGGATTAAAGATAATTTGCAAAATCCAACCTAATAAAGGTTTTAACCATTTAGGTTTTATATATGGATTTTTATTTACTAATAATCCTATATTTGTTCCGCCATATGCAAGAACTGTAAAATCTATTTTCATATTATTTCTATGCTCTAATAATCTTTGTACTGATGGAGCAACTATTGAGCCAATAGAAAAACCAAGTAAACTTAATCTAGGTTCAGCCCAATGTTGGTTGCTTACCCATTCTATAGCTATTGCAGCTTGTTTAGGTGAATTATATATCTCTTTATATAAATGATTAAATTTTAGTATTATTTCTTTCCCTTCTGGCAAGTTTTCACTTATAGGCCAGTCAAAGCCGACTAAAATATTATTACCTATATCTGTAACATGTTTTATACTTTCTAGTCCTGTTTCAACCCCACCTAAAATGAATAGTACTGGTAAAGCAACATTAGAATAATTTTTAGGAAAACTAATAGCTAAATTTATATAACCTAAATCAGAATGTAATAAT
The DNA here is from genome assembly GCA_964438215.1 of uncultured Rhodospirillaceae bacterium. Classification (GTDB taxonomy): domain Bacteria; phylum Pseudomonadota; class Alphaproteobacteria; order TMED109; family TMED109; genus JAYYAX01. Next base: position 1,620 of record CAYTJO010000158.1, on the reverse strand, counting down.
CTAACTTTTTTTATTTTTCTAGAATCTTTAATAAATTCAGATTCTTCTTCTTTATTAATTATAGTGCCCTTTATATTTAAGAAGTTTAATGAACTTTTTTTTAATTCATATATAATGGCCATAGTGTTTATAACTGTAATTAGTAATAATATAACTATTATTTTTTTTTTCATCTAACACATTATATTAAGCAATATCTAAACTGCACCTATTAAAATTTTACTTTTTTCGAGATAAAATAAAGAATGTAATAAAAGCTACTTAATATATTTCTCTTTTATTTTAGGTATTAAATTTTAAAGATGTTTAATTCTATTATCTGTGAGTGGATGAGTTCTTAATATCTCCTAATTATATTCCTCAACTGCTAGTTTAAATTTAGTAATTTTTCAAATATTGCATATTAAAATTAATTTGTTTTACTTTAAGAATCTAGTGATTATTATAAATATATGACTTTTAAAGTAGCAGTAGTTCAGGACTCACCGGTATTATTTAACCTACATTCAACTATTGAAAAAGTAGAGATTATACCTAGAAAAGCAGCTAGAAACAAAGCTAAGCTAATAGTGTATCCTGCGGCTTTTATATCAGCATATCCCAAAGGTCTTGATTTTGGTGCAAAGGTTGGTAGTAGAACACAAAGAGGAAGAGAGGAATTTCTTCAATATTACAATTCTTCTCTTGATTTAAAAGGTAAAGAATATTTTAAACTATTAAATATTGCAAAAAATAATAAGGTTTTTTTAGTAATTGGAGTGATAGAAAAAACTCTAGGAACTTTGTATTGTACAGTTTTACACATATCAGACAAAGGCGAATTATTATGTAAACACAGAAAAGTTATGCCTACTGCTGCTGAAAGATTAATATGGGGATTTGGTGATGGTTCAACTCTTAAAACTACAACTACAAGTTTAGGTATTTTAGGTTCGATAATTTGTTGGGAAAACTATATGCCTATGTTGAGGATGGCAATGTATGACCAAGGAATTCAGTTGTATTGTGCTCCAACAGCTGATGATAGAGAAACTTGGATTTCAACTATGATACACATTGCCTTAGAAGGTAGGTGTTTTGTATTTTCTTCTTGTCAATATTTAACTAAAAATGAGTACCCTTCCAACTTTGAAATTTCTAATAAGAACAAAAATGAGGCTATTATGAGAGGAGGGTCATGTATAATCTCCCCATTAGGAAAAGTTTTGGCTAGTGCCGGTTATGAAAAAAAATCAATTATCTATGCTGATATAAACTTAGATGAAATAGCTAAAGGAAAATATGACTTTGATGTTGTTGGCCATTATTCTCGACCAGATATTTTTAAATTAAAAGTAAATAAAAAATCAAAAAAACCTGTTATTTAGTATTTCATTGAATTATAAAGTATTAATTAAGTTTTTTGTTCCTTGCAAAAACAGATACCTTGTTTTAGAACCTAGATAGTTGTTCAATAGTTAGCTCCCTCTTTTGCCAGATAGCTAGATAAGTTATACTCCAGTTATTAATGGAGGATAATATGAAATATATTTCAATAATTTTAATGAGTTTATTTTTAGCAGGCAATGTCATTGCAGATGAATATTCTATGAAAAGCATTGGAAAGAATAATTTTAAATC
>CAYTJO010000157.1:661-3838 GCA_964438215.1 uncultured Rhodospirillaceae bacterium | reverse complement strand
TTTCTTTTTAATTAAATCCTATAATATTTTTTATTTCTAATAAATTTTTCCTTGAATCTTCTTCAGCTTTTTCTGCTCCTTTTTTCAAAATAGAATCTAAATACAAAGAATCCTGCATCATCCTTTTCATTTCTTTTCCTATAGGGACTATCTTGCTAATTAGACTGTCAGTTAAATTTTCTTTAAGATTACTAAAGTTTTTACCCATAAATTTTTCGATAACTTCTTTTTTAGAGTTATTTTCAATTGCACAAAAAATATTAATTAAATTCACAGCCTCAGGCCTATTAAAAACTACATCATTTTTAAAATCTCCTTTGGCATCTAATGACTCACACCCCATTATACTTTCGCTGTCCGTTTTAGCTTTTCTAATTTTGTTTCTAATACTATCTTCATCATCTAGCAAATTGATTCTTGAGTAGTCTGAGTCATCTGATTTAGACATTTTTTTATTGCCATCCCTGAGGCTCATAACTCTAGTAGCACTTCCAAATATTAAAGGTCTTATTTCAGGAAAAAAATCTACTCCAAAATCATAATTAAACTTAGTTGCTATATCTCTAGCTAGCTCTAGATGTTGTTTTTGGTCTTCTCCTACAGGAACTAAGGTTGCCTTATAAGACAAAATATCTGAAGCCATTAATACAGGGTAAGTATATAATCCAACAGAAACCTTTTCCCTATTTTTCCCTGCTTTTTCCTTAAATTGTGTCATTCTGTTTAGCCAGCCTATTCTACATATACAATTAAGAATCCATGCTAGTTCAGAATGACAAGGAACTCTAGACTGGTTAAATATAGTACTTTTATTTGGATCAACTCCGGCCGCAATAAATGAGGCAGCAGTTTCTAGAGTGTCTTTTTTAAGTTGTTTTGGGTCTTGCCAAACTGTAATCGCATGCAAATCAACTACGCAGTAATAGGATTTTGAAACATTTTCTCTTTTTTGAATTTCTACAAAATTTTTAATAGCACCTAAATAGTTTCCTATATGAAGATTTCCTGTAGGTTGTACTCCGGAAAATATACGATCCAATTAATCACTCCTTAAACATATTGAATAGTTTCCTTTTACTTATATCTTTTATTCTAAAAATTCTAAATATTATACAAAATAAAATAAAAGTAGTAATTGAAATTATAATTAAATACGTTAATAGTAAAATTTTTTTAAAAAAATTTGAAGTAGATATTAAGTCAAAAAATGAAATAAAATATTCTATTCCATGTACTACATTTAATGATATTACAAATACAAAAAATAACTTTAAGAAACTTTTGAGGAATAAATAATCTATTTTCCAATAACCTCTCAAATAAATAAATATATAAAGCATAAAGGCATTAAACCAGCTAGAAACACTTAGTGCTAAAGCTATTCCTAAATGCCCTAACTCATCAATAAAAAATGTAATAGATAAGATGTTTAATATCATTGTAAAAAAAGAAATTCTAAAAGGCGTTTTAGTATCCTGATGAGAAAAATAAATAGTAGAAAATATTTTTATTAATCCGAAGGCAGGCAAGCCAATAGAATACATAAATATTGCTTCACTTGTAGCTATTACATCTCCATATCCAAATTGCCCTCTTCTGAACAAAATATCAACTATTAGATCAGATAAAATAAATAAGCCAATACAACTTAAAAAAGAAATTCCAAGCATTATTTCTATAGACTTTTCAATTTGTTTTTTAATTTTTATATGATTTTTTTGAAGTTTTGGATTTGAAAGAGTTGTCAGCAAGATGGTAGAAATAGAAATAACAAATATACCTAAAGGTAACTGTACAATCCTATCAGCATAGTATAGCCATGAAATAGCACCAGGTATTGAAGAGGCAAAAATAACTCCTACAAATTGATTTATTTGAACTACTCCTCCTGCTAATAAATTAGGAAATAAAAATTTAAAAAATTTTTTAATATCTTTTGATATCTTTGGCTTTGTAACAATGAAAGTTATTTTTAAATACCTAATCCAAAAAAAAATGAGTACAAACTGAAAAAATCCTGCTAGTACAACTGAAAAAGATAAAGTTGTACCTACATCTAATGAATTATTAAATGCTATTACCATTCCGAGAACCATAAAAAGGTTTAAAACTATAGGAAGAAATGCCCACATTAAAAATCTTCTATGCGCATTTAAAATAGCTCCTAGAAATGAGCTTGCTGAAATAAAAAGTAAATAGGGGAACATAATTGATGCTAAATTAGCAGTTTTGTTTTGCATGCTTAAAGAAAAGCTAGGAGCTAAAAATTTAACAATGTCTAACATAAATATTTTTCCCAAAATTAGTACAATTAACAACGCTAAAACCAAAAATAAAAACAAACTTCCACTAAATGTTCTTGATTGCATTTTATTTTTTTTGTTTGAAATTGATAAATAAATAGGTATAAAAGCATTATTTATTGCACCTTCGGCAAATAATCTTCTAAAAAAGTTTGGAATTCTAAACGCTAGCAAAAAGCTATCAGCAAGTGGAGTTGCTCCTAATAAAAAAGCAAAGAATAAGTCTCTGATATAACCTATTATTCTACTTACTAGAGTTAGAAAGCTCATCAGACTAAAAGATTTAAAAAAATTAATTTTATTTCCCATAATTATATTATTTAGTTTTTATCAGCTTTTTTTGAATTTCTGCTAATTTCTGCAAAGCTTCTAAAGGACTTATGTCGTTAATATTAATGGATTTTATTTCTTCTGACATACTTACTAAATCAGTATTATCAACTTTTTGTATATTGTTAAAGCTTAACTTTAGTTGCTCCGAAGCATCAAGAAAGTTATAATCATTTTGCTCTAACTTAGATAATATATTAAAAGCAAGGTCTGTAACTTCAAAAGGCAATCCTGCCATTTTACCTACTTGTATACCATACGAACTTTGCGCTAATCCATTAATTATTTCATATAGAAAAATAAGTTCTCCTTTCCATTCTTTTACCCTAAAGGTATTTAAGTCAAGACCCTTAAATTTTTTTACTAAATTTGCTAACTCGTTATAATGTGTTGCAAATAGGACTTTACATTTAATTTTTTCTAATAAATATTCACTAGTTGCCCAAGCAATAGAAATTCCATCAAATGTTGAGGTTCCTCTTCCTATCTCATCTAGTATTACAAGTGACTTACTAGTAGCAGAATTTAAAATATTTGCTGTTTC
>CAYTJO010000157.1:0-651 GCA_964438215.1 uncultured Rhodospirillaceae bacterium | reverse complement strand
AAAGTTTATCACACATTCCTAGGGTCACTTCCTTTGCTGGACAAAAACCACCAGCCTGAGCCATTATTAAAATTATAGCATTTTGCCTTAAATAAGTAGATTTTCCCGACATATTAGGTCCTGTTATTAACTTAAAAAATTTATTTTCTTCCTCTTTTAAAATACAAGAATTAGATATAAATTTCTCATTATGAGACTTTTCTACAGAGGGATGTCGTCCATCTATAATAGAAAAATCTCTATTTTTTAATAGAGATGGTCTGACAGCATTATATTTTTTAGAATAATTAGACCAACTTTGCGCAACATCAATTCTCGCTATTATATCGCTAACCATCAATATTAATCCAGCATTAGCTTCTATTTTATTAATAAGATTATTATAAATCTCATTTTCTCTTTTTAAGAAAAGAAAGTTAGAATTTAAAATTTTTTCTGATACTTGGATTAATTCTGCAGTAGTATATCTAAAAGAATTTTTAAGAGTTTGTCTATGAATATACCTCTGATGATCATTGTTTAAAAGCTTATGATTTACAGTTGATAGATCTATAAAATATCCTAAAAAATTATTGTATTTTATTTTCAAACCGTTAATTCCTGTAAGACTCTTCTCCTTCTTTTCTATTTCTAATATCAATGATTTACTAT
>CAYTJO010000156.1:0-3853 GCA_964438215.1 uncultured Rhodospirillaceae bacterium | reverse complement strand
GAAAAGAACCTGAATATTTGCTTTCAAGAAGAAATATTATTTTATTTTTCAATTATGTTTTCGCTCCTAGAAACGAGAACTTTATTTATTCTTCTATTATCGGCTTCTAAAATCTTAAAATTTAAACCTAACTTGGGATCAGCTATTACTTCATTCACATTAGGAATTTTTCCACTTATTGTGAAAATTAATCCCCCAACTGTATCTACTTCTTTATATGTATCAATCTGAGAAAGATTTAAACCTAATGCTCTTTCTAAGTCAGAAGTCAGAGCTCTAGCATTTACTAAAAAAGCTCCATTATCTAAACTAGTCACCATGGGGGCTTGTTTAGAATCATGTTCATCTTCAATTTCTCCTACTATCTCTTCTACTAGATCTTCAATAGTAACTAAACCATCCGTACCTCCATGTTCATCAACAATTATTGCTAAATGAGTCCTTGTAGCTCTCATCTGTCCTAACAAATCATTAACTAACATAGAAGGCGAAGCAAAAAGAACATTTCTTTTAATCTTATCAATTGAAAATACCTCGTTTTTTTTCCAAAAATTTAATAAATCTTTTACATGTATCATACCAACTATATTATCTAACTGTTCACTGTAAATGGGCATTCTACTGTGTGAAGCTTTTAAAAAAAGATTTAATGTGCTATCTAAACTAAAGTTTGATGGTAAAGCTACTATGTCAGCCCTAGGAACCATTATATCAACAACCTGAATATTTCCTAACTTTAATAGGTTTCCTAGCATATTAGTTTGGTCATTTGAAAGAGAGTTATTAGCTTTAAGCCCTTCAACTAATTCATATGGTTTTGGTTGAAATTTAAAGAGTTTTTTTAGGTATTCTAAAATACTCTTCATATTAACCTATAATTTTTATAAGGATTAAATATATTCAAAATTTTTAAAATTCTAATTTCTTCAGTTTGCATAACCTTTCCATTTATTCTATTATTATGTGAGTATCCTTTCAAATGCAAAATACCGTGAATCAATAAATGGGACATATGATTGATAAACAGTAGTTTTCCAGAAGTAGCCTCTTTTTTTAGTGTTTGGTAACCCAAAATAATATCTCCTAAATAATGTTTTTGAAAATTAGAATCTGGAATAGTTTCATTGTTAGAAAAACTTAATACATTTGTAGGTTTATTTCTTCCTTTCCATTTGTAATTTAGATATTGTACCTGTTTATCATTAGAAAGAATTACAGATACTCCATACTTTTGCAACCTACAGGCATTAAGAACCTTTCTTGTCATACTGATAGCACTGCTATTCCATCTGGGTTCTTGTAAATTAATAATAATATTAGAGTTAAAATTTATCAATCTCATTACTCTTGATCAGAATAAATGTTTTTTTGTCTATAATTTTTTACTATTGCATTTACTACAGGGTGTCTAACTACATCATTATCATCAAATTTTATATGACTTACGCCAGCAATAGAACTAGTAACTTCTAAAGCCTCATATAAACCTGAACTTCCTTTTGTTGGTAAATCAACTTGCGTTAAGTCTCCTGTTATGACCATCTTTGACTCTTTTCCTAACCTAGTTAAAAACATCTTCATTTGCATCGGTGTAGTATTTTGGGCCTCATCAAGTATTATATATGAATATGACAGAGTTCTACCTCTCATAAAAGCTAAAGGTGCTATTTCAATTTTCTCTCTTTCAATAAGTTTAGTGATTTTATCTTTATACATACAATCTTCTAAAGCATCATACAACGGCCTTAGATATGGGTCTATTTTTTCTTTTAGATCACCAGGTAAAAATCCTAGTTGTTCTCCTGCCTCTACAGCAGGTCTTGATAAAATAATTTTATCTACGTTACCTTTGCTTATTTCTTCTACTGCATCAGCAACAGCTAAATAGGTTTTACCAGTTCCAGCAGGTCCTACTCCAAAAGTCATTGTATTTCCTTTAAGGGCTTTAATGAAATTAGCCTGCGCTATACTTCTAGCTATAATTTTCTTTTTGGGTGTATTTATCACTACTTTTTTTATTTCATTATTATTTAATGATGATAGCCTAATTGCATTTTCTACTTCATCATTGTCAATAATTTTTTTTTCTCTAATAACTTCTATCAAACTTGACAATATATTTTTAGCTCTTGTGGCTTGTTTTCCTTCGATTATAAGAATATTTCCCCGAGCATTAATTTTTAAATTGAGGGATTTCTCAATATATTTAATATTTTTATCGCTTTCACCAAAAAGAGGGATTGCTATAGAGTTATCGTCCACATTAAATATAATTTGATTGTTACTAGCTGTTTTTATATTAATTCTCCCATAAGACAATTATCAAATGCACTATTTATTTTTAATTTTACCTTACTTTTTATTTCATTTTTATTACTTTCAAAAATTGCAGTTTGCATCCATTTAGTTGCTCCCCTGAATTGATTATCTTTTTTTCCTTTCCCCTTTAATAAAACATCAACTTCTTTCCCTATAAAACCCATATTAAAAGACTTTTTTTGATTTTTTAATAAATTTTGTAGCTCTTGCAACCTTTCATTTTTCTCTTTCTCAGATAACGAACAATTAATTCTATTTGCCTTAGTTCCAATTCTTTTGCTGTATTTAAACGAATAAGCATGAGCAAATTTAACTTCATTAACAAGCCTTAGAGTATTTTTAAAGTCTTTTTTTGTTTCACCTGGAAAACCTACAATAAAATCAGAAGAAAGTGCTATATTGGGAACTTTTTTTCTTATTTTTTCTATAATATCTAAATAATCTTTTACGGTGTATTTTCTGTTCATGTTTTTTAAAATTATGTCTGACCCAGATTGAACAGGCAAATGAAGGTATGGATTAAGTTTTTTACTGGAAGCATGAAGATCAATTAATTCTTGGTCCATATCTTTAGGATGTGATGTAGTGTAACTAATCCTATCTAATTTTTTAATTTTTTCTAATTCTAATATTAATTTAGTTAAGTTTATCTGAATATTGTTTTTATCTTTTCCATGGTATGCATTTACATTTTGTCCCAATAGAATTATTTCTTTACAGCCTTTTTGACTCAGAGACTCTGCCTCTTTCACTATATCCTCTAAAGATCTAGAGTATTCTGCTCCTCTTGTAAAAGGAACAACACAAAAACTACAAAATTTATCGCATCCTTCTTGTATGGTTATGAAAGATGATATAAGAGCATTATTTCTTTTCCAACCCAGTTTCGAAAACTTTTCTTCCTCATCAAAATCTAAAAATATTTTTTTATTACTGAATTTATTTGATAAAATACTTGGAAGAGTTTGGTACATTTGCGGACCTATTATTGCATCTATAATTGGTTGTCTCTGCAACATGGCTTTTCCTTCTGCTTGAGCTACACAACCAGCAATTATTATTTTTAGGTTTTTATTTTTATTTTTTAAATCTGTAAATTTTCCAATTTCTGAATAAACTTTCTCTGCTGCTTTTTCTCTAATATGGCAAGTATTTAATAATATTGCATCAGCTTTATCTGGTGCAGAAACCAAGTTATGCGTTTTATTGAGCGAATCTTCCATTCTTTCACTGTCATAGACATTCATTTGACAACCAAAAGTTTTTATATAGATATTTTTTTTCAAATTAATTTTATAATTCTAGTTTAATTTACTATCTTTTATTAAGTTTATGCCTTCAATTACTTGCCTCCTACTGCTTTCAGACAAAACTTTTCTGTTTATTCTATTTGAAGAGTTAATAGGATGGAAAACTAAGCTAACTCTAACAGAGCTAAAACTTAAAAATCTTCCTAAGTGCGAAATCATACCCATACCACCATACCACGCTATGGTAGGCCTTAATCTATTATCAAGTGGCATATAATAAATAT
>CAYTJO010000155.1:3196-3858 GCA_964438215.1 uncultured Rhodospirillaceae bacterium | reverse complement strand
ATATTGATAATCGCTGTAAATTTATAAATCATAATATAAAAAAACTATTTATAAATGCAAACTTATAGTATTATGAAAACATGTTATATAATAAATATATAATTAGAATTTTTATATTTTTATGCTTTCTCTCATTAATTACTGCTATTAACTTCTCTTACTTAGAAACTGTTTTTTTCTATAACAAAGAATTAAATTCTGGGATTTTGATTATTTTTTTTCTTGGAGTTTTTTTAACATTCAAACACATCATTGATATAAGAAAAGAACAAAGATGGTTAGCTGTTTTTATTTCTAGAAATGTGACTTCTTCTCAGTATACTCCTTCTTTGCTAAAAGAAATTCAAGATGAGATAAAAGGTAAAAGTGAATTTGGCGTAGAAGAAAAAAAGGCAAATATTATTTTTGAAACAATAGTTGCTAAAATGGACTTTGATAAAGAAGTAAATAGATACCTAATAGTAGTGCTAGTTTTTTTAGGTCTTTTAGGTACTTTTTGGGGGCTTTTGGTAACAATAGACTCCGTAGGGAAAACTATAGGTGAATTAAGTATAGAAGAGGAAAATATTCTTTTAACATTTTTAAGCTTGAAAGAAGCTTTAAAGGCACCACTTTCGGGAATGGGAACAGCTTTTGCTACATCACTTTTTGGATTAGCAGCA
>CAYTJO010000155.1:0-3186 GCA_964438215.1 uncultured Rhodospirillaceae bacterium | reverse complement strand
GCTTAGGTTTTATTGATTTACAGTATACTAAAGTGCAAAATGACTTTTTAATTTATGTTGAGGAAACACTTTACAGTATTAAAAAGAAATATAATTATGATACAACTAACAAAGAAGAAGCAAGTGAAGAATATATACTGGCACTTTTATCTCAAACGACAGAAGGTGTTATTAATTTGCAAAAATATCTAGAGAGAAGTGAAAGTTCTAGGAAAGATTTAGAAAAATTAATAGAAAATACTGTTAATACAATATCAAAAATTAATGATGAAGTTGTTATAAGAAATAATGAAATTCAAAAAGGTGAAATAATTAGTATAGAGCACTTAAGAAATATAGATAACAATATCGAAGTCTTTAAAAATCAAGTTAAAGATGAAAACATAGTCCAGTTACAAGAGTTGTCCTCACAAATAAAGCTATTAGCAAAAACTATTTCATTAATTAAAAAATAAATGAGAAGAAAACAAATATCTCAAGTTAATATTTGGCCAGGATTTGTAGATGCGATAACAACATTATTATTAGTTTTTGTATTTTTATTAGCAATTTTTATGATATCGCAAACATTTCTAACTCAATCTATTTCTGGAAAAAATGCGGCATTACAAAGTTTGAGGTCTCAATTACAAAAGCTGGATAGTGATTTAGAAGAAAATATAGGGAAAAATAAAAAACTATCAGAATTAATTGCTACATTAACTCAACAAATTGAAATGCTTAACTTAGAAAAAAAAACCCTAGAGACTAACTTAACAGAAAAAGAAAATTTAAATAAAAAGTATCAATTAAATACGAAAGAATTGGAAAAGAAAATTGCTATTTTGTTTGAGGAATTGGGAGTGGAAAAGTTAAATCTGAAAACAGAAAAAAAAGAATCAGAAAAGCTAAATTTGAAAATATCAGATCTTAATGATTCCATTAAAAACCTTAATCAAAAATTATCTGAAGTAGAGCAAGCTTTATCAATTTCTGTAGAAGATATTGAAACTAAAGAAGTTGAGATAAAAGATTTGAAAGTAAAACTTGATGTAGCACTTAAAGAAAAAATAGGAGAGTTATCAGAATATAGATCAGAATTCTTTGGAAGATTAAAGGAAATATTAAAAGATCAAAAGGAAATAAACATAGTAGGTGATAGATTTGTATTACAATCAGAAATTCTTTTTCAGTCAGGATCAGCAAATATAGGTAAAAAAGGAAAAGAAAAATTGTCTGAAATTACTAGTTTATTAAAGGCTATTACAAAAAAAATACCAGATAAAATTGACTGGATTGTTCAAGTAGAAGGACATACTGATAATATTCCTATCTCAAATGATGAATTTCCTTCGAACTGGGAACTTTCTGTTGCAAGAGCTATTGCAGTGTCTAAAATAATGATAGAGAATGGTATTGAACCCAATAGGATAAATGTAGCAGGGTATGGAGAATTTAGACCTTTAGTGGCAAATGAAAATGTAGAAAATAGAAATAAAAATAGACGAATAGAATTAAAGCTAACTCACCCATAATAAATACTAATTAATATGAATAATAAAAATAAGGTAAGTTTTGAGGAAGCCTTAAAAGATTTAGAGGAAATAGTTGAAAAACTTAATAATGATGATTTAGATCTTGAGAAAGCAATAGCTGCATATGAAAAAGGAATGGAACTTAAAAAAATATGTGAACAAAGGCTGAAAGAAGCTAAACTGAGAATAGAAAACATCAAAGACGAAAAATTAGAAACTATTGAAAAAAACTAAAGGTAATGTGTTTCTAAATGAAAGAAAAGACAAATACACTTTTAAATATTAAGATAAATAAGCAAAAAAGGTATATAGAAAAAGAATTAAAAAAAACACTTTCTTATATTACTGCACCTAAAGTTTTAAAAGAGGTTATGTTGTATGCAGTTTTAAATGGTGGAAAAAGAATAAGACCTTTTATTGTGTCTGAAGTTTCTTCTTTATTCAAAGTTAATCCTTCAATTTATAAATATCCAGCTATGGCAATTGAACTGGCACATAGTTTCTCACTAATTTATGATGATCTTCCTTGTATGGATGATGATGATCTTAGAAGAGGTAAACCATCAGTACATATAAAGTTTAATGAGGCAAATGCTTTATTAGGGGGGGCATCTCTTTTGATATATGCATATAATATATTAGGAAGTAAAAAGTTCTTAGTGGAAGAAAAAAAAAAATTATTACTTTTAGAGAACTTTGCTAAGGCAATTGGACATGAAGGAATGTTGGCAGGACAGTTTTTAGACTTAGAAGCTGAAAATCCTAAGTTAAAAATTACTTTAAAAAAACTTAGTGAAATTCAAGGAAAGAAGACAGGGTTATTAATTGCATTTTGTTGTTATGCTGGGGGGCTTTTAGGACATGCTACTAAAAAAGAATTATCAATTTTATTTGATTTTGGACTTGTTTTAGGAAAAATTTTTCAAATCACTGATGACCTTTTGGATAGGGAAGGTAATCAGAAATTGCTAGGAAAAAAAATCAATAAAGATGAAACTCTTAACAAAGCTACAATTATTAAAGTCAAGGGAGTTAATTTTGCAAAAAAAGAGTTGAGAAAAAACTCTCATGACGCAAAAGAAAAGTTGTTCAGACTCAGTAAAAATACTGAAGTTTTAAGTCAATTAGTAGATTATATATGTTCTAGGAGGAGCTAATGAAAGAAAAGTTTCGCCTTGATAAGTTGCTAGTATTAAATAATTATGTTGAAAATGTTAATAAAGCAAAAGCTTTAGTAATGTCGGGAAAAATTCTAGTAAATGAAATTAAAATAGTAAAGCCTGGAACTAAATTTACAAAAGATATTACTATAAGAATTAAAGAAAAATCGCATAACTGGGTGTCTAGAGGAGGTTTGAAATTAGATCATGCATTAAATAAATTAAATATAAAGCTAGATAATAAAATTTGTGCTGATCTTGGATCTTCTACTGGAGGATTTACTGATGTGCTATTAAGCAGAAAGGCAAGTCATGTATTTAGTATTGATGTAGGAGTAGGTTTACTAAACTGGAAAATTTTGACTAATAATAGGGTAACAAGTATAGAAAAAACCAATGTCAGAAATTTATCTTTAGAAGATATATGCCAAAAAATAAGTTTTATAACATGTGATTTATCATTTATTAGTATAACCTTAGGTTTAGAAAAAATCATTTCTACTAAAAAAAAA
>CAYTJO010000154.1:0-3887 GCA_964438215.1 uncultured Rhodospirillaceae bacterium | reverse complement strand
AATTTACTATTGAATTGTGAGTTTTGTATTTTTTTAAAAATCTTTCTTATTATTTACGTTCAATTTTTGTTTATAAAAGAAATATATTGATTTACAGTTTCAATGGAGTAATAAGAAATTATTTTTTTCATTTCAGAAAAGCCTTTTTTACAAGAAGCTATTTGTGCTTTAATATCATTTAAATTTTGTTCTGGATCTCTCGATGGAAATCTAGTTTTTTTAAATTCTCTTAGGATTTCTTTTTCTAGTATTTTATTATTCTTTAATAAAGAAAATCCATTAAAGACGATTCCTTCATCATAAATTGATTTTGAAAAAGCAGGCATAGAACCGGGAGTAATACCTCCTATATCTGAATGGTGAGCTCTATTTGCAAAGAAAAAAAGAATTTTTTTTTTTTCTTTATCAAGAAAAGGTGAGACTACAGTTAGATCAGGAAGGTGAGTACCACCGCTGTATGGGTCATTATGTAACAACGTTTCTCCTTTTAAAAATTTTGACTTATGAATTTTAAGTAGATACTTTACAGTATCACTCATTGATCCTAAATGTATTGGTATATGAGGAGCATTAGCAATTAAATCTCCGTTATGGTTAAATAATGCGCAACTGTAATCCATTCTTTCTTTAACGTTCACAGACTGAGCGGTGTTTTTTAAAACTTCTCCCATTTGTTCTGCAACTGAAAAAAAAAGATTATTAAAAATTTCCAATTTTTCAGGGCTAGGTTCTTTAGAAATGTTATTAAATTTTTTATTAGTATTTTTAAAGGTACTTCTAAATATTTCATAGATGCCATTATCTTTCTTTTTTATTTTCCAATCCTTTTCAATTACTAAAGTTGTATTAAAGTCATTGAATAAAACAAATCCCTTTAAAGAAGATTTCTTTTTTAAGGAATGAGAATTAATACTTTTAATCAAACCTGAGTTATTATTTTTTAAAAAAAATTTATGTTTTGAAGTAAAATAATTTTTATTATTATAATTTAGATGATCTAGTTTAAAATTAAATTTTAAATTCTGATCACTTGTCGATTCAGCTTCTATTGAGTCTAGCATAACTTTCTTATCTTCATAATAAAACCCATATGTTTTAAAGTGCCTCCTTTTAAATAAACTTTTAATCTTATTTTCATTAATCTCATTTATTGGAATGCTGATTACAGTATTTGACCCTAAATATTTTACTCTAAGGGAATAATTTAGTTTGCTATTAGAATATTTTTTTTTAATAACTTTATTAATACTGTTAATAGATAATTTGATATTCTTATTGTTCAATGTTTTTTCAGAGCTTATTTCAAAAGTCTCTCCAATTTTAGAAAGGCCAACACCATAAGCGGATAAAAATCCAGATAGAGGATGAAAAAAGATTTTTTTTATATTAAGTTTTTCTGCTACCTTGCATGCGAATTGTCCAGATGCAGATCCAAATATGAGAAAAGAATAACCTTGCAAATCAAACCCTTTATGAGAAGTAATTTTTTTGATAGCTGAACACATATTTTCTACTGCAACATCTATAAACGCTTCAGCTAATTGAGTTATGCTATTTATTTGAGGATAATCTTTTTGAACTAGTTTTAATAAAGTAGAAAATTTTTTTTTTGCAGATGCTTCAGATATTTTTTGGTTTCTTTTTTTTCCAAAGTATTTTGGAAAAAAATCAGGAATTATGCGTCCAAGCACTAAGTTGCAATCTGTTATAGTTAAAGGACCATTGTTTCTATAGCAGGCAGGTCCAGGAAAAGATCCTGCACTATCCGGTCCTACTATAAACCTTTTTTGTTTATATTTAATTAAAGATCCGCCTCCGGAAGCTATACTATAAATATTGAGAACAGGTGTTTTAATGTAAATGCCCGATATTTTTGTTTCTAGTCTCTTTTCCTTTTCTCCTTTAAAGTGCCAAACATCAGTGGACGTACCCCCCATATCAAAGCCTATTATTTTTTTAATTTTATTCTTCTTTGCTAAATAAATACCTGCATTTACTCCACCAGCAGGACCTGAAAGGATTGAAGTTTTTCCTGAAAAGTTTTTTTTCTTGCTAAGAAATCCGCTAGATTGCATGTAGTTAATTTCACAGTTGGTATATAAATTTGAAATTTTTTTTGTAAAATTTTCTATAATAGGGTTAAGGTAGTTATCTGCTAAAGTAGTATAACCTCTTGCAGTAAAATTTATCATTGGACTTACATCTGAGCTGTATGAGATAAATTTATAGCCTATTTTTTTTGCTATAGATTTTATTGCTATCTCATGTCTAGGATATTTAAAGCTATTAATTAAAGCTATAGATATTGAGTTTATTCCTAAGTTATAATTTTTTTTAAGTTGATAGTGTACTTTTTTATAATCTAATTTTTTTAAAGTTCTTCCTCCTTTTGATATTCTTTCATCAATTTCTACTACCTTAAGATAAAGAGGTTCTTTTCTTTCATGATGTCTTGAAAATAGATTGTCCCTTTTTTGATTTCCAATTACAAAGTTGTCTTTAAAACCTTTAGTTACGCATAAAATTATTTTTGCTCCTTTTCTTTCTAATAGAGTATTTGTTCCGATTGTTGTTCCAATATTGATTTTTGATATTGGAAAATTTTCGTATATTTTATTTTCATTTAAAATTTGGTTTATACCAAAGCTTATAGGATTGTAATTAGAAGATTTTTGGCTAGATAGAATTTTTTTAGAAATTATTTTTCCATCTGGACGAATGCCAATAATATCAGTAAAAGTTCCTCCTTGGTCTAACATAAAATTCCATTGTTTTTTCATATTGATGCTTTTATAAATATATATAATTAATATAAATATATATAATTAATATATTATTTTTAAAACAATACTAAATAATTTTTGTGTATGGGTGTTTGGGGAAAGATAATAGGAGGTACCACAGGATTTGCGCTAGGAGGACCTATAGGAGCTTTGTTAGGCGTAATGGCGGGGCATGGCATTGATAAAGCAAAAATAAAAAAAAAATCTAAAACTAAAGAATATCAAGGCAAAGAAGAATCAGAACAAATTTTTGCAACAGGAGTAATAGCCTTGGCTGCAAAGTTATCAAAAATAGATGGTGCTGTTACGAGAGATGAAATAGCCACCTTTAAAAAAATATTTGAATTTCCTAATAGTGACATAAATGTAATATCAAAGTTATTTAATTCTGCAAAAGAGGATGCGTATGATTATCAAAGTTATGCGCTTCAATTAAGAGAACACTTTGCAGACAAAAAAGTACTTAAAGAAATACTTAATGCACTTTTTGCGATTGCTTATGCTGACAAGGTATTGCACCATAATGAAGAAAGAATGTTACTAGAGTTATCAGAAATTTTTGGGATAGATAAAGAAAATTACAATAGAATAAAAAGTATATATGATAATAAGACATCTTTTTCGGGAAAAGAAAAGTTAAAGAGGTATTATGATTTGCTTGGGGTTAACGAAAGTGACTCAATGGAAATTATAAAAAAAAAATATAGAGATGTTATTAAAAATTATCATCCTGATAAAATTCAAGGCAAAGGCTTGCCTGATGATTTTATTGATTTTGCTAATAAAAAGTTAATAGATTTTAATGAAGCATATAATGAAATTAGAAAAAATAGAAAATAAAAACCATTTATATAATTTATCGCCTAATTATGAAAATAAAAAGAGTAGAAGTATTAGATTTATTATTATTCATTATACTGGGATCAAGTCCATAAAAAAAACTTTAGAAAAATTTAATGATCCTAATTCTAAAGTAAGTTGTCACTGGCTAATATCTGAAAGCGGAAATATACATAAAATAGTAGAGGAAAAAAATATTGCTTGGCATTGTGGGGTGTCCAAATGGAAAAATATAACGGGTTTAAATAAATATTCAATTGGAAT
>CAYTJO010000153.1:3080-3900 GCA_964438215.1 uncultured Rhodospirillaceae bacterium | reverse complement strand
TAGAGCTATTTCTTTTACGGGTTTTAACATTGTAGCTGTTATGAATATAGTTTGTCTTCTTTTAGGTAAGTGTGCGTACATTTTTTTAATATCTGGAATAAACCCTAAATCCATTAATTGGTCAGCTTCGTCTAATATTATTGTCTTAGTAAAATCTAATATGAGACCTCCTGCTTTTAAGTGGTCCATAATACGTCCAGGAGTTCCTACGATAATATCTACACCTTTTAAGATTGATCTTAATTGAGGCTTCGGTTTTACTCCGCCAACTATTAAAGACGTTCTTATAGAAAGGTATTTACTAAATAGTCTAATATTTTCGTAAACTTGCATTGCCAACTCTCTGGTTGGAACAATTACAATATATTTACATGATTTGTTTTCATATTTCGATTTATCAATTGTAATATTATGTAATATAGGCAATACATAAGCAGCAGTTTTTCCTGTGCCTGTCTGAGCTACTCCTAAAACATCTAACTTTTTTATCACTAAAGGTATTATTTTATTTTGTATAATCGTAGGTTCTAAAAATTTCGCATAATCTAATGCTTTTATTATTTGCTTATTTAAAGCAAATTGTTCGAATTTATTCATTTTTTCCTTAGATTTAATTAATTAAAAGATATCAATACATATATTAATTATGCTAAAAATGATACATTTAATTTAATAGATTTTTTTAATGTATGTTCGACTATTTTTTATATAATAAACAATACCAGATATTTTTTTTAGATGAGAACATTATAAAATGATTACAATTTGGAAAAGATTTCTTAGAAGTTTTCTTAAATTATTTTTAAATTTTGCTAAAAAT
>CAYTJO010000153.1:0-3070 GCA_964438215.1 uncultured Rhodospirillaceae bacterium | reverse complement strand
AGCTATGTTAATAGCTTTTCCTGAATTAATATTTGGAAGTAGTTGGCTAGAATATTTGTTATTACAATTTCCAGTAGGATTTTTAGGCGGTTTCTTCGATAGTTTGTCTCTTATTATTACAATTTTCATGATAAAAAGAGCTATAAATAGTAATTCACACTTTATGTATTTAGTCCATTTGTCAGTTGATATAGTAATAGCTTGTTTTGCGACTATGTGGGTATTACTTGTATTTATTTTTTCAGGATGGTTGATTGGATTTTTATTATCAAATCCAGAAAGTTTTATTGGTAGAAAAGAATTATATGAAGGAAGGGTAATATCTGCATTAAATAATCCTTCTGGTACAAAAGAAATTAAAAATATTTTTTTTGGAATAGTAATGGGTTTTTCAGCAATGCTTCCAACTGTTTTTCATATTTACCTATTTTTCAGATCTATGAAACTGCATTTCATAAAAAAATATAAACATAAGATAGTTTGACTGAAAATTAAGAGTAACTTTTAAATCTTCTATAATTTCCTTAATTAGAGCAGTTTCTATACTTAAGATAAGTGAAACTATAGATTAAAAAGAAAAAATCAATAAAGTTATTATACAAATTCTTAATATGGGATTATAATAAAAAAAATCTAAGAAAATTTATTTCATCATGAAAAAAAAAAAATTTGGCATTTCTGGTTATAAAAAATTACTTGTATATCTTAAAAAAGAAAATTTAATCTTAAAAGGTTTTAAAGATAATTTGTTAAATGGAAGAAATTTAATATTAAGGCATGACATAGATTTTTGCCCAATTAGAGCACTAAATATAGCCAAATTAGAAAATAAAATGTCTATGTCATCAACTTTTTTCTTTTTAATAAATACGGATTTTTACAATCTTTATTCAAAAAAAAACATAGAAATTTTAAAAAGAATAATTGAACTTGGCCACGAAGTAGGACTGCATTTTGATGCATCATTATATAATGAAGAAAAAATGATGCATAAGGCCTGTAAAAAGGAATTAACAACACTAGAAAATATAATATCAAAAAAAATAAATATTATTAGTTTTCATAGGCCAGCAAAAAAGTTTTTAAACTTAAATAAAAAGATAGCTGGTCGTGATCATACTTATATGAAAAAATTTATTAAAGACATTAATTATTGTTCAGACTCTCAAGGAATATGGAGGTTTAAGTCTCCACAAGAGATTATAGAAGAAAACAAGAATAAGAATGCGTTCACTTTGCATTTATTAACTCATCCAATTTGGTGGACTACTCCCGCTACTTTGACCCCAGAAGAAAAAATAGAATACCATCTTAGTGCTAAGCATTTTAATAATAAAAAACTAGCAGCTATTAATTGCAAACCCTACTCAAGGTTTTTAAATAATTGAAAAGAAATCGTAATATTTTTTTAAATATTTATATTTTCAGATACTAAAATAGTATAAAATACCATAATGCATAATTGGAAAGATTTTAAAAAATCAATAAATAGCCTTATAGACTGTCAATTAAATGCAGCAGAAGTGGTTAGAAAATGGAATTTAATAAAAAAGCAATATAATAACTATGTTCCAAATCACTTGATCTCTTTTTTTAAAGTATTAAATGATAATGGAAATAAAAGCAATGTTAGTATTTTAGATCATGGCTGTGGAGGCGGCACAACATTATTTCTTTTAGCAGCCCACGGATATAAAAATATTTGGGGCTTAGAGTTAACTGATAGCAAGAAATTTAATAAACTAATTCAAAATATAAATAAAATTTTACAAACTGTTTTAAAGGCAGAAGAAAAAAAAATTCAACTCTATGATGGAAAAAATATACCTTTCCATAAAGAAAAGTTTGATATTATTTTTTCTCAACAAGTTATTGAGCATGTTCATCCTAATTTACTAAATTATTATTTGAGTGAGGAAAAAAGAATTTTAAAAAAAGGTGGTTTAGCTTTTCATCAAATACCTCATAGATTAGGCCCTTTTGAAGGACATACTAATAAATGGTTTATTCACTGGTTGCCCAAACCTATTTATCATTATTTGCTAAAAAATAATAAAGATGAACTTTATTTAGTTAAAAATCACCTATTTTTAAAATGGCCATGGACAATTAAAAAACAGTTTTTTGAGTATTTTCTTAGTGTAACAAATATTACATTTTATAGACTTAGATATAGTGTAGATTCAGAAGAATATACTCGGAAAGAAAAATTTATCAGAAAATCCTTAGTTTTAATATTTAAAATACCAATTATAGGTGATATTTCTTCAAGGTTTTTAGCAATTTTTTTTCAGCTTGAAATATTGGCTAAAAAAACAGATAACTAAAATTTTAATTCAAAAATTTATTAATGTTTAAAACTGGTTTTTTAAATCAAATGATTCTTCCTTATTAGTTTTGCGTATCCAATAGGTTTGCATATTAGATTGGAAGCTTTTTTTTAATTGATCTTTTCTAAATAATTTCATTATCATTCCAATAATCACAATTGATAAGATAAATACTATAAAAAGAACTATGGGACTTATAATATAATGAAGAAAAGCTCCTAACCTATACCACAAGTAAGCTGGGTAATTTAACAATGTGCTAAAAAATAAAGATGAAAAAAAGAATAAAAATGATAAAGCTAAAAGAGCTAAATTTATATTATTAAGATTATAATTAAATAAAAGAGGGTAAAAAGAAAATGCTAGTAAAATAAAAGAGATTAGCATGCCAAATGTTTTTGAAGAGAATGGTGCTTTTTGTTTCATTGTATAAATTTACATTAAATATTTTTAGGCTTCAATATTTTACTAGTTTTTTTTATTAGTTTATTAATAGTATTTATTAAAATTTATTTTTTAATAGGCAATGAAGCTAAATTAATATAATTATAAATTCCATAATATATATGAAAAAAAATAAAAAAAATAGAAGAGTTATAATCGTTAATAACCAAATGTTACGTCCTGTAGAACCTCTGTTAGCCTCATACATAAGAAAGTATCTAAAGGCTGAAGTAATATTTTTAACAAAAACTAGGAGGATAGAGAGTATTACAAAAGTCAGTATAAAAACTTTTTTT
>CAYTJO010000152.1:2203-3918 GCA_964438215.1 uncultured Rhodospirillaceae bacterium | reverse complement strand
GGAAAAAGTGTAGTTCCTACTTTAATAAAACAAACATCAAGTCTAAAGAAAAATAATTATATTGATAATGTTAGTAAAGATGGTCTCAAACTAATAAAAAACGCCATGTTTGATGTGGTTAACTCACCATTGGGAACAGCATTTCAGTCTAGAATGCAGTCTGCGAAGCTTATGTGTGGGAAAACAGCTACATCGCAGGTAAGAAGAATAAGTATGCAGGAGAGAGAAGATGGAATAATTAAAAATGAAGACCTACCTAGAGATCAGAGAGACCATGCTCTTTTTGTAGGATACTATCCTCACGTTAATCCAAAATATGGTTTTTCTGTTGTAGTAGAACACGGTGGAAGTGGATCAAAAAGTGCTGCGCCTATTGCTAAAGACTTATGTTATAAGTTAAAACTTAGTAATACATGAAAAATAATTTATTAAATAATAAGACTAGTTATATTAGTAATTTTTTTATAAGAATAAATTGGATAGTTTATTTCTTCCTTCTAGTATTAGCATTTATAGGATCAGTTATTCTTTACTCAGTTTCTCAGGGTAGTTTTTATCCTCTAGTAAGTTCGCATCTAGTAAAATTTTTAATTTCTAGTTTTGCATTATTTATTACATGTTTTATTAGAGTAAAATTCATATTTAAATATAGTTACTCAATATATCTATTCTCTTTATTTTTATTAATTATAGTTTTAATTTTTGGAAATAACGATTATGGATCAAATAGGTGGCTTAATTTTGGAGGTTTTACATTTCAGCCTTCTGAATTATCAAAGATTACAGTAATTATTCTCTTGTCAAGATATTACCATGATTATCAATTAATAAATAACAATAATTTTTTAAAGATTTTTTTTCCTATTTTGATTATTATTTTACCCATATCTTTTGTAGTAAACCAACCTGACTTAGGAACGGCAGTTTTAATTTTAACTTCAAGCCTATCAGTAGTTTTCCTATCAGGAATAGGGTTATGGTACATAATACTTTCTCTAATATTTTTTAGCTCTTTAGCTCCTGTGATATGGAACTCGCTTTATGATTACCAAAAACAAAGAATTATTACTTTTCTTAATCCTGAACAAGATCCTTTAGGCAGCGGCTACCATATAGTTCAATCTAAAATAGCTATTGGCTCTGGCGGTTTTTTTGGAAAGGGCTATATCAAAGGTAGCCAAAGTCATTTAGAGTTTATACCAGAAATGCATACGGATTTTGTATTTTCAATTTTTTCAGAAGAGTTTGGTTTTTTTGGTTCTATTTTTTTAATAATAATTTATAGCTATGTGATATGCTACGGATTAATTTGTGCTTATAGAGCTAAAAGTGTTTTTAACAAACTCACAATTTCGGGACTTACTATAAATATTTTTTTATATTTCATAGTCAATATTTCTATGGTTATTGGTTTAATTCCAGTTGTAGGTGTTCCTTTACCTCTTGTATCATATGGAGGAAGTGCAATGTTGGTTACTATGATATCTTTTGGATTTATAATGAATATGAATAACTTTTCAGATAAACTTAACTAATTATCATTTAATTTTTTTTCCATTAATTTTATTTGATCTATAGACAAATTCATATCCTCGGCAATTTTTTCAAGTTTATGTCTCTCTTTTTTGGTAATAATCCCATCTTGCATAGCATTAGATAATTCTTTTTCATAAGTATATTTTCTTCTTTTTAGCAGCTCTGAAAACACAGAGGCT
>CAYTJO010000152.1:0-2193 GCA_964438215.1 uncultured Rhodospirillaceae bacterium | reverse complement strand
GTAAAGCAACAGTACCTATTCCAATTATTGTAATTAATGCACCAAATATTTTACCCATTGCCGTAATTGGCGTAACGTCTCCATAGCCTACTGTTGTTAATGTTGCAACTGCCCACCACATAGCTTCAGGTATAGATCCAAATTTATCAGGTTGAGCATCTTTTTCAAAAATGTAAATTCCAGTTGAAGCAATTAACATTGCAATAGTTAATAAAAACATTGCAGCAAAAAATGATTGACGTTCTTCTTTGAGAACACCTAATAGTAAATTCATAACTTTAAAGTACCTGCTGAACTTTAAAAGTCGCAACATTCTTAAAGCTCTTAAAATTCTCAAATCAATTTCAAAAATCATAGGCAATAATCCAGATAAAACTGCTAAAAGATCAATAATAGCTGGCCATGTGCTCATGTACTTTATTCTTATCATAAACTTTGATAGGGTATTCTTTTTTTTTATTGCCTCTACTGAAACCCAAACTCTAATAATATATTCAACTAGAAATATAAAAGTTGAAACTCTCTCAAAAATTAAAAAAGAATATTCATAACCTAAATAGATGCTGTCTACTGTTTCTAATACGACAGCTACAATATTTAAAATTATTAGTGTAATTAAGAATATATCTGTATATATGCTCGCCTTATCATTTTCATTTCCTTGTTCAAGGATTTGCCATAATCTTCTTCTTATGATTTTGAGGTTCATATTATGTTTTTAAATTTGCGCTACCTTGTATTGCAGTTGCTCCTAATTCAGTAAAACTTTTCTTATTTTTTTTTACTAGCAACTTTAACTTATCTTTTATATCAATTTCTGCTTTTTGTTTGTTTTCTGCTTTTATAGTAATTTCTCCATTTATTATCCATTTAACTGTATATTCCATATTATTCTCCATCAAGTTCTTTTTTAGCTTGTATATTTGCTTTAATTTTATCATAGCTTTCTTTTGCATCTTCTTGAATACTTATTAGATTTTTTTTATCTACGTGTTTACTAATTTTATCCCTAGCTTCTTTAGCATTTTTTAAATTGAATGCAGTGGCTATAGATAACCATTTATAAGTATTATTATAATCTGGTTTTTTTGGAACAGTAACATGCCACTTAGCAAGAGGAAGTAATGCATGAATTGTCCCTTGCATTGCAATTTTTTCTAAGTTTTCTTTAAGTTCATTTTCCAAATTACTTTTTTCTTCTTTTGAAATTTTATAGCGTGACTCTTTAATTATTAATTTAGACTTTTTTTCACCATATAATTTAGAGGATAGTCCCCAATAATATGCTCTACTAAAGTTCTGAGTAATACCAAAACCTTTCAAATGAAAAAATGCTAAATTGTATTGAGATTTGCTATCTCCTAGTTCAGAGAGTTTTTTGAAGATTTTTAATGCATTTTCGTATTCTTGTGTTTTAAAAAGAATAATTCCATTATCAAAATCTTTTTTTATATCTATTTTTTTAATAGGAAGAATTACTTTATTTTCTTCATTAACTACTATCACTTCGCATTCGCATTTTCCTTCAAGCTGATAATATTCTTTCATCTTATTACAACCAGAAACTGCTGCAATTTGAGATGCCTTTTTGTTTGGAATATTTTGGCTATACCCTAAGGCATCAAAAATTCCGTTCGATAAATAAGTAGAAGTCATTTTATCCCATTCTATGCAAGCTGCTCCAGATTTGTTTTCTAATAGGTCTTGAAATGAAATATCCCATTTACTCATGCTTCTATAATAAGTATTTAACATTCCAGATGTAATTTTCTTTTTATCTCTATTTTCTATATTTGGTATTTGACTGAATAGGCTGTTTGTAAAAATAAACTGTATGAAAAGAAAAGGTATAAAGAAACCTTTCATTACCTGCCTGCTATCATAACAAGCTGGAGATGTAAAACTCGCAATCTAAATTTTATATCAGGTCTTTTTTCATATACCACTATTCTAGGTCTATCAGAGTTCGGTTTTTGAAATTCCAAATTCATCTCTTCAGGAAGAAAAATACCATGAAATTCTAGAGTTTTTTGAGGGTTAGATTTAAAGGAATCTCTAAATTCCGGATCTATCCATATTCTTGCCAATACTCTTCCTAATACATCTGGTAAAACTAAAAAATCATTCTGACTTAATCACAATTTTTCTTTGGTTTGAGCTATTTCTTCTGGAGATAGTGGTGCACCATGAGTA
>CAYTJO010000151.1:0-3949 GCA_964438215.1 uncultured Rhodospirillaceae bacterium | reverse complement strand
AGATAATTAGCATGAAAAACTTTTGAAAGCTTTGATCGTTCACTTTTATTTAATCCATAAATTAAAAAAACTCTTCAGAATAGAAATATCCCTTAGGTTTCAATAAAGAAATATTTTATTTAATAATTTTTTACGATTAGGTATATGATATAATGCCAACCAACTTACAACGCTATCAAACTTTTTATTTTTTACAGTAAACTTTTGAATATCCTGTTGTATATGTTTTACTTTATCTTTTAAGTTATATTCATTAGTTAATATCTGACCTATTTCGTTTAATTCTTTTTGAATTTCAACTGCATATACAGTTGCATGAGTATTATTTGCTATATACCTTGCTGGCCCTCCAATCCCAGATCCAATATCTAAAACATTTGACTGAGAATCTATATTTATATTTTTAATTGCATATTCAACAGCGTCAGCTCCATTATAATGAAGATGATCTATAGCAGAGAGCTCTAAGATAGTTGGAAGTCTGTTTAATGATTTCTTTAATTGTATAAAGTTTTTTAAAAATCTGTTGGTAGTTTTATAAAGATTCATTTCGTTTATATTATATTTGCTCATAACTATTTTATGTAAAGTTTAAAGTTGTAGATTTCCATAGTAACTATATAATAAGAAAATGAAAAGAAGTAGGAGAAATGTTTTATTAGGTTCTCTAGCTGTAATATCAGCCACAACTGCTTTAGAAGCATGTAAGGGAGGAACTCCTAATAAACCTTCTAAGTCCGCTTCAGTTATAAAAAATAAAATCAAGTGGAAAATGGCAACTGCATTTCCCAAGAATTTTCCAGGTTCTGATTTAAATGCTCAAAAAATTAAAAATAAAATCGAAGCTTCTTCTGATGGCCAACTAATTATAGAGCACTATGGAGCTGGGGAAATAGTGCCAGCTTTTGAAATTTTTGATGCCATTAGAAATGGAACGATAGATTGTGGCGTATCTGCACCTTATTACTGGATATCTAAGCATAAGGCTATACCTTTTTTCTGTACTGTACCAAGCGGAATGACTGCTATTGAAAAATTCGCTTGGGTGACTTATGGAGGAGGACAAGTATTATGGGATAAACTTTATTCTCAATTTGGACTTAAATCATTGCTATCCGGAAACACTGGAGTTCAAATGGGAGGTTGGTTTAGATCAGAAATTAAATCTATAGATGATTTTAAAGGAATTAAAATGAGGATTCCGGGAATAGGAGCAGAAATTATTAATAAATTAGGGGGGACAGCCGTAAATATGCCTGCAGGTGAAATTATGCCAGCACTACAACAAGGAGTTATAGATGCTGCCGAATGGGTTGGTCCATGGGTTGATAAAATTTCAGGCTTTCATAAAATCACTAAATACTATTATGGTCCTGGTATACATGAACCAGGTACAGCTAATGAATTAATTATGGATTTATCAAAATGGTCAAACCTTCCAAATAACCTTAAAGAAATAATTATTAATGCATGTCATTCTGTATACATAGAAAGTTTAGGAGAATATATGTATCAAAATTCTTTGTCACTTAATGAACTAGAAAATAAATATGGTGTAATTATAAACCATTTTCCAGATGAACTTACAAAAAAAATGTTTGAAATTTCGAGAGAAGTTGTAAAAAGCTTTTCTAATTTAGGAAAAATTCATAAAGAAATATATAATAGTTGGGAAATGGCAATTAAACAATTTAATAGGTATCAAAATTTTGGAGATTATGGTTACATTAAAGAAAGGCTAAAAATCAATTAATAATAAATTATTTATTTGCAGATACTAAAAATATTTTAGCCTTATATTTTTTATTCTTTTTATAAATATTTTCATAAAGCAGATTATTTAGTTCACTTTTTATTTTACTTATATCTGGCTTTCTCAATTTTAGCTCTCTTATCATTTTAGCACCAGTACCTATATTAGTTAAAATTTCAACATCAATATCAATGTTATCAGCTGGCAATAAAGTTTTAACAGTTTTTATATTAATATTTTTATAATTATTTTTTTTTAAAATTTTATATAAATAATTATCATTACTAAACGCAAAAGGACCTGGTTTTGTTGTTATACGAGGCCTTTTTATGCCAGTTATTCTTGTTACAGCAAGTGCAGGTAGAGTAAAGAAATCGTTATAGCTAATATCTGTCCAGCAGACAAAAGTCAAAAACCCACCTTTTTTTAAAGAAGTATATATATTCTTAAAAGCTAAGTAGGGATTCTCAAAAAACATTACTCCAAACCTAGAAATGGCATAATTAAATAATTTTTTTTCAAAAATATATTTTTGAATATCTATTTGCATGCTTCTAATATTCTTAATATCTTTAGTTGTTTTATTAAATAATTTAAGCATTGGCTTAGATATATCAATCCCTAAAACTTCACCTTTTCGTCCTACTTTTTCAGAAATAATTTTACTTATATTACCAGATCCACATCCAATATCTAAAATTTTAGAATTCTCCTTTATATTTATGTTGCTAAATAGTGTATTTGTTATATTTATAAATTTTCTATTTATTTCATTGTCATATTTTAGCCAGTATGTGACTAACTTTTCATTCCAATACTTATATTGATCTATTGAACCAATTTGATCTAGCTGCAAAACAACCTCAGAATAAATTTAACATTGTAAATATAAATAGCATTCTATATATGCTTATACTAATACTAAAAACATTATATTTATAGTTATATATTTTTGTATATAGGATATAGTTAAACAAATCTAAATTAGTCTAACAATATTCTTTAAATTATTGTTATTAGGTACATTTACCTCTGCACTTACTTCATGATAATATAAAATATCATCATATGTTGATTTAAAATCATAATTACAATTAATCCAATCATTAATTTTTTTTTCTTGCAATAATAATGGTTGTCTGTGGTGAATATGTGAAATTTTAGGATCACTTTTTTTTGTTGCAATGCAACATCCTGTTTGGTTATAAATTCCAGCAAAATACATAAGATTTGATTTTAAATAATGATAATAAGGTTTTTTAAGTTTTTTTTCTTTTTTCCACTCAAAATATCCATCAGCAATAAAAATACACCTTAGTGAATTCTTAAATGATACTTTTTCATATAAACTTTCAATTCTTGCATTAATAAGATTAAGAGATTTTTTACTCCAAGTTGGTGAATATGCCTATTTCAAGAATTTTGGTGCAAGTTATTGTCAGCAAAAGAACAATACTGTATGGAAAAACATTATAATTAAAGTTTATATTAACACCAAATTTATTTTTAATTTTCTTTTGAGATGCAAGTACATATCTACCACACATAAAGTTATAGCTTTCTATATATCATAACAAGTATAAATAATATCAAAACTAGCAAAATTTCAGTAAAAGCAACAAAAATAAAATATATAGCAATAACAAATAAGAAGGAAAATAATATAATTTCTAATATATCAATTACTTTCTCAGAATAATTATCCTTTAAATAAGAAATAAATATACTTTTAATTTTATCTAAATACTTCAAAAAAAATTTTATAATCATTTTAGTTTATACAAAAATTTTGAATAGCCTTTATTACATCTTCAGGTTTTTCCTCAGGCAAAAAATGTCCACAATCCAAACTATAACCTCTTACATCTGAAGCCCATTTTTCCATATTTTAATTGGATTATATAATTCTTCAATAGTTCCTTGTCTTCCCCAAAGTATTAAAGTAGGACATGAAATTTTTTTTTCTTTATCTTTATTATGATCAATCAAGTCTATAGTTGAAGCAGCCCTATAATCTTCACAGCTAGCATGAATAGTTTTTTTTGTAAAACATCTTAAATATTCTTTCATAGCAGTAGCTTCAATAAACTTTTTAGTAGTGCCCCACATTCTCAATTTAGTTTTTAAATAATATTCAGGATTAGAACCTATTAATTTTTCAGGAAGAGGAAATTTTTGTATTAAAAAAAACCAATG
>CAYTJO010000150.1:0-3985 GCA_964438215.1 uncultured Rhodospirillaceae bacterium | reverse complement strand
AAAATAAAAAAGAAAAAAGAATAAGAATAAACAACAAAAAATTAAAATCAGTATCTGAATTAATAGGCGTGTTTCCAACTGTAATTTTTTCACCAGAAACAACAGATATTATTTCTGGAGGAAAAACATCAAGGAATTCTTTTTTTAATAGAATTTTTTGTACCATTGATATTGAATATACCTCTTTATTAATTCAATTGGAAAAAGTTTTGATTCAAAAAAGAACTATTTTAAAAACAAATGATTTTAAACAACTAGATTATTGGAATGAATTACTTGCAGAAAAAGCCCAAAAAATTTGGATAAAAAGACGTAAATTATTTGCTGAATTTTCACAAGAATTTAATATAATCTGGAAATCTGTTTTTCCTGAAAAGAAAGCATCAATAAATTATGTTTTTCCAAAAGAAACTGGGATAAAAGAAATAAAAACGAAATTATATAAAATAAAAAATAAAGAACTATCTTCTACACATGTTTTATTTGGACCACATAGAGATGACTTTGTTTTTAAATATAATAATTTTTTATTAAAAGATTTTTGTTCTCAGGGCGAAAAAAAATTTTTTCACTATGAAACTACTAGTTATTCAAAGGCAGGCTATCAATCTTGTTATAATAATTCAGTTTTGGGTATGAAAAACTATATAGGAATAGGGCCTTCAGCTCATGGAAGAGTAAGAGAAGATAATACTGTAATTAGAATTAGGAATACCAAAAATTTAAAATATTGGCTAGATCCAAATGAGAATACTTATAAACAAGAAATATTAAGTAAAGAAAAAAAAATTGAAGAGCTTCTTATGTTAGGACTTAACAAATCTGATGGAGTGAGTATAAAGGAGTTAGCAGAAGCTGCAGATAATAATATAAGCAAGTATATTAATCTAAAAAATATTAATGACCTTAAAAAGAATAACTTTTTATTTCATAAAAAAGGAAGACTTTTTCTCAACAGCAAAGGAATGTTAGTTATTAATAATATAGTTTCAAAAATAGTAATTTAAAATTAGTTTTAAAAAAACTCAGGAGCAGATTGGTAAATTGTAAATTTAGATTTTTTAATTGTTTTAATCTGAAATGTTCTTTCTACGGTCCCATCTAATTTTAAGCGAAATAATCCCCTAAGTCCTAGATAGCCATTTTCATTTAATAAATACTGCATATTAATATCTCCATTTTCTTTTATATTAGCGCTCAGAAGGGATAAAATGTCATATGCTACCATAGCAACTTTTGGCATTTCTGTCCCATATGCTATAGAGTAGTTCTTGGTAACTTCCTTCTGTAAAAAGTCTGTTGTAGTTGAGAAAAAAGCTCGGTTTAGTGCTGGTTCTTGAAGTATGCTTTCGTCTTCCCAAGATGATGTACCTACATAGGTTACCTTTTTAGGATCTACACTGCTATATTGTAACTGGGAAGCTAAAATTGTTAAGGTTTGCCCAGAAGCTCCTATAAAAATGCTATCAAGTGGCATATCAACAATCTCGTTTGGTATCAAACTCTCATCATTATTATCTAAGTTAGAACTCTCTTTCATCTCTTTCAAATAAGTTTCATATCTTTCAAATCCTTTTGCTATTTTCTTTGCTGCTTTTTGTTGACTATCTATATTTTCTTTAAAAAACTCTATCCTGGCTGGAAGAGTATTTTTACTTTTTAAAACTTTTTGCACAGTATCATAAAGAAGATAACCATATGAATTATCAGGTAATAAAAAACCTATTTTCTTTTTACCATTAGAAATTAAAAAATCTAAAATTGTTTTAGTTTGTTGCTGAGGATTTATTCCAAAAATCCAAACTCCTTTCTTTGCTAGATTAGTATTATTGGTAAGTGCAAAAAATTTAACATTGTTTTCTGAGGCATAGTTCTCTACTGAAACTAATGACTTAGAGTAAAGAGGCCCTATAAATAACTTAACGTCATTTTCGATAAGACTTTTAAAAATTTGCAGTGTTTTTTTTGGATCAGCTTCTGTGTCCTCAATAATTAAATGTATTTTTTTACTATCTGTTTGAAATAATGCTAGTTCTAAAGCGTTAAGTATTAAATTACCTATCTCTTTATTTTCTCCAGTTAATGGAAGCAAGACTCCTACTTTGATTTGAGGATAAGAAACTTTGTTGTTTGTTTTCTTGGTATCCTGTATTTCTTCATCAATCTTTAATACCTCAATTTCTTCATCAATCTTTAATACCTCAATTTCTTCATCAACCTTAAATACTTCTATTTCATTTTTCCTTTTAATTAATTTAGACTCAGATACTATTCCTTTCTTAGAAAATTTTTTTTTTTGTTTTTTGGGCTTCTCTGAAGGTTGATATTTAGTATCTTCCTTTTTTTCTGTTTCCTCAAAAGCTTCTAATTCACTAATTTCTGCATTCTCTGTCTTTTTAACTTCTTCAGATTTGTCTGTATTTATTACTTCTATTTCATTTTTAGATTCATTTATATTTTGATCCTCATTAGTAATGTTAGATAAAAATTTTTTTGCTTCATCAATAATGTCAAAGGCTTCCTTGTCATTGACGCTACATGAAGTTATAACAATAGATATTAATAAAAATAAAGCCTTACTATTTTTTATTATATTGTTTGGTTTTAACATGAACTCTAATATGCTTTTAACAGATTTAGCCAATAATAAAAAGATAGAAGTTTGCAGTGGTTTGTACATTATATCTACTCCTATAGGAAATAGGTATGATATTACTCTAAGAGCTTTGTACGTTTTAAATGATTCTTCTGTTATAGTTTGTGAAGATACCAGAGTAACAAAAAGATTATTTAACCTATTGAAAATAAGTATTAAAAACAAAATTTGGATATCTTACAATGATCATAATGCATCATCTAAAATTAAATTTATTATGAATCAATTGACAAATAATAAGATTGTATCACTGGTATCAGATGCAGGAACTCCATTGCTTTCAGATCCTGGATATAGACTGCTACAAGAAGCAATTATAAATAAAATTAAAATTATGCCAGTTCCTGGTCCAAGTGCAATCACTGCTTCTCTTATAATTTCAGGAGCAAAAACAGATAACTTTTGCTTTTTAGGCTTTTTATCAAAAAACAAATATGCTGAAACTCTAAAGGAATATTCTTCTTTAAAAACTACATTAATTATATTTGAATCAGCAAGTAGATTAAAATTTTTGATTAAATATATATTTAGTCGATATAAAAAAGCAAAAATAATTATTGCTAGAGAGCTTACTAAACTTCATGAGGAGGTCATACATGTTGACATTACTAACTTTGAAAAATATAGTAGAAACGATTTTAACTTTAAAGGAGAGATAACAATCATCTTAGAGCTAAACAGCTATAAAAAAGAAATGGTTTTTTCTAATAGCTATTTACTGAAAGAACTAAAAAAATTTAAGCCATCTCAAGTAGCTTCTATGTTAGCAAAGAATTCTAATGAAAGCCGTGAGAAAATTTATAAAAGATGTATCGCCTTAATAAAATAACATGAAAAAAATAAAATTACTTTTAACAATTTTTATATCTATTTTAATTTCATTAACAAATATTTCTTGCACACAAGTAATGTTGGGTGGAGCTGCTTCAAGTGGCATAATATTGGTTCAAGAAAGAACTCCTGAACAAGCTGCTAAAGATATATTAATTAAAACAAAAATAGAAGAATCATTCTTCTCTACAAATTATGATGAAATATTTTCTAAAATTAAAGTGATTGTTTTTGAAGGGAAAGTGCTTTTAGTTGGAACGGTTAAAAATGATGAAGCTAAAAAAATTGCTGACTCATTAGCTTGGAAAATATCCAATGTAGAGGAAGTAGCAAATTATGTAGTAATAGGAAAAGAAAATGTAATAGATTATTTAAAAGATACGAGAATAAGTATAGAATTCAAAGCAAAATTATTAACTGACAAAGAAATTTCAGAAGTCAATTTTTCTAGTACTACAGAAAGTAGAATAATTTATATAATCGGAGTTTCTCAAAATA
>CAYTJO010000149.1:0-3992 GCA_964438215.1 uncultured Rhodospirillaceae bacterium | reverse complement strand
AAGGCTATATCCTAATAGTAAAGTTAATATATTTCCTTCAATTGAAGCTCTGTATCCTACTCCATTTATTTCTAAATTTCTAGTATAACCCTCTGATACACCCAAAACCATATTATTAATAAGAGTTCTAGTCATTCCCCAATTAGATTTTGCATTTTTAGTTTCATTTAAAGGAATAATCAATATTTTGCCTTGATCTTTTTGCAATTTTACTGTTTCAGGAAAAGTTGCATTTAGTTCTCCTTTTTTTCCTTTTATAGTAATTTCATTAGCAATAATATTTGCTTCAATACCATCAGGTAACTCAACTGGCTTTTTTCCAACTCTAGACATGTCTTAATAAATCCTGCACAAAACTTCTCCTCCAATATTTATTTCCTTAGCTTTAAAGTTAGTCATTACACCTTTAGAAGTAGATATAATCGATACTCCCATATTATTTTTATAAACAGGCATATTTTTTACAGAAGAATAAACTCTCAAACCAGGCTTTGATATTCTTACTATCTCTTTAATTACAGGTTCCCCATGAAAATATTTTAGAGATATCTCAATTATTTTTCCTTTTATATCTTCAGTTAAAGAATAATCTCTAATATAGCCCTCATCCTTCATTACCTTTAATATAGCTAATTTAATATTTGAAGATGGACAAGAAATAGATGACTTTTTTACTTGCTGGCCATTTCTAATTCTACTTAGTAAATCACTTATAGGGTCTGTCATTGTCATTTTCTATTCCTTTACCAACTTGCTTTAATCATACCAGGTATTTGACCAGAAGCAGCCAATTCTCTTAAAGCAATTCTAGATAATTTTACTCTTCTGTAAAAACCTCTTGGTCTTCCGGACAATTCACATCTATTCCTGATCCTTACAGAACATCCATTTTTAGGAAGAGATGCTAACTTTATAACAGCTTGAAATCTATCTTCTGAGCTTGTTTTCTTATTCATTATAATTTCTTTTAGCTTTCTTCTTTTCTCAATAAACTTTTCAACTGTTCTTATTCTAGATTTATTTTTTTCAATAGCACTTTTTTTTGCCAAAACTCTCTCCTTTAACTATTAATAGGTAAATTAAATTTTTTTAATAATTCTAACCCTTGTTTATCATTTTCTGCAGATGTGACAATTGTGATATCCATTCCTCTCAACTCATCTAAGTTATCGTAATCTATTTCTGGAAATACAATTTGTTCTTTTAAACCTAAGGAAAAGTTACCTCTTCCATCAAAACTATTTTTAGAGAGACCTCTAAAGTCTCTTACCCTAGGCAAAGCAATGTTGACTAATCTATCTAAAAATTCATACATTCTATTTCTTCTAAGAGTCACTTTTACTCCCACATTAGAACCCTCTCTTAACTTAAATCCTGCAACTGACTTTCTGGCTTTAGTAATAACTGGCAGTTGTCCACTAATTAGCTTCACATCACTTATAGCGCCGTCAATTTTTCCCTTTTCTTGTGAGGCCTTTCCTACTCCCATATTAATGGTAATTTTCTTTAATTTTGGAACAGCCATATTATTTTGAATTTTCATGCTTTCCTTGAGAGAAGGCTTTATTTCTTTTTCATATAACTCTTTCAATCTAGACATTACTTATCTATTACCTCTCCAGTTAGTTTGCTGTATCGAACCTTTCTACCATCTTCTAAAAATTTAAAACCTATTCTTGTTGGTTTATTTTTTTCTTCCTCCAAAAAAGCTATATTAGAAATATTTATCGTGCTTTCTTTCTCCTTAATTCCTCCAGGTTCATTTTGTGTAGGCTTAGTATGTTTTTTTACTATATTTATTCCCCTTACCATTGCTCTATTTTTTCCAGGAATAATTTTAAGAACTTCTCCAATTGCACCTTTGTTTTTTCCAGAAATCACAATGACCTTGTCTCCTTTTTTTATTTTTAAGCCCATTATAAAACCTCCGGAGCCAAAGAAATAATTTTCATGAACTTCTTCGCTCGCAACTCTCTAGTAACAGGACCAAAAATTCTGGTACCGTTAGGTTCTTGTTGTTTATTGATAAGAACAGCAGCGTTTTTATCAAATCTAATCGCACTACCATCATTTCTTCTAATCTCTTTAGCTGTCCTAACTATCACTGCATGATGCACATCACCTTTATTAACTTTTCCTTTAGGAATAGCCTCTTTAACAGAAACAATTATAACATCACCCACACTTGCAAACTTTCTTTTAGATCCTCCAATAACCTTGATACACTGAACTCTTCTTGCACCTGAGTTATCTGCAACTTCTAAATTAGTCTCATTGATTATCATATTATTATTTCCTAACTCTAAATCACAATCCACGTATTAAGTTTAGAAATAGGCTTAGTTTCTTGGATAGAAACTTTATCACCAACTTTTAAACAATTACATTCATCGTGAGCATGATATTTCTAATGTTTTTTTATATATTATTTATAAATTGGGTGCATTACAAACTATTCCGTTTAAGACTCTTTTAGGCATCTGCTTTTTTCTCCTGTAAATTAAGTAAAGTTTTAATCCTAGCAATTTCCCTTCTAACAAACCTTATTCTTGATGGTTTTTCTAACTGTCCCATAGACATTTGAAATCTCAAATTCATACCCTCTTTTTTATAGTTAGAGAGCATAGCTTCTAATTCATCATTAGTCTTTGATTTTAAATCAGTTTTAGGCATACTACAATCTAACTCCTCTTGTTATAAACTTAGTCTGAATAGGCAACTTTGCAGCAACCAGTTCAAAAGCTCGTTTAGCTAAGTCCTCAGTAACTCCATCTAATTCAAACAGAATTCTTCCTGGTTTAACTCTACAAGCCCAATACTCTGGAGTTCCCTTTCCTTTGCCCATTCTAACTTCAGCAGGT
Source organism: uncultured Rhodospirillaceae bacterium (assembly GCA_964438215.1). Classification (GTDB taxonomy): domain Bacteria; phylum Pseudomonadota; class Alphaproteobacteria; order TMED109; family TMED109; genus JAYYAX01. The sequence continues at coordinate 1,131 of CAYTJO010000149.1, read as the reverse complement.
TTTTGCGAAACAGGTAAATCAGGAAAAATTCTTATCCAAACTCTTCCTTGCCTTTTTATATGCCTAGTTATTGCCCTTCTTGCTGCCTCTATTTGTCTAGCAGTCAATCTTTCTGGCTGTAAAGCCTTTAATCCAAAAGCACCAAAATTAAGAGAAAACCCACCCTTAGCATTACCATGGATTCTACCTTTATGAGCTTTTCTATATTTCGTTCTTTTAGGAAATAGCATAACTTTAATTATCCTTAGCTTTGTTCAATGTTGTATTAGTATTTTCAGTCTCTTTCTTATCATCAACTGATGTTTCACCTTTATAAACCCAAACTTTAACTCCTATTGTACCATAAGCGGTATGGGATGTTGAAACTCCATAATCTATATTAGCTCTCAAAGAGTGTAGAGGAACTCTTCCCTCTCTATACCATTCTATTCTAGCAATTTCAGCTCCTCCCAATCTACCTCCTGATACTATTTTTATTCCCTCTGCGCCAAGCCTTAATGCCGACTGTATTGCTCTTTTCATTGTTCTTCTAAATGATGCTCTTCTTTCCAGTTGCTCTGCTATATTGTCAGCAATAAGTTGAGCATCCAACTCTGGCTTTCTAACCTCTACTATATTAAGCTGAGCTTCTCCACTGGTAATTTTTGTAATTTGCTGTTTAATTCTCTCAATATCGCTACCCTTTTTTCCTATAACAACTCCAGGCCTTGCGGTATGAATAGTAATTATCGCTTTTTTAGCAGGTCTTTCTATTATAACCTTACTAACGGCAGCTTGCTTCAATGTTTTTCTTATATAATTCTTTATCTTTAAATCTTCATGTAATAAATTAGCATACTCTTTACCCTTTGCAAACCACTTGGAGCTCCAATCCTTATTCACACTTAATCTTAAAACTATTGGATTAACTTTCTGACCCATTATTTTTTCTCCTCAACTTGTTTAAGAGTTATTGTTAACTTACTAAATGGTTTTAAAATCCTTGCAGCTCTTCCCCTAGCTCTTGCTCTTAACCTTTTCATAACCATAGCTTTACCAACAAATGCTTCATCTACTACTAACCTATCGATATCTAAAGAATAGTTATTTTCTGCATTAGCAATAGCAGAGTTCAAAACCTTTAAAACATCC
>CAYTJO010000148.1:803-4004 GCA_964438215.1 uncultured Rhodospirillaceae bacterium | reverse complement strand
AATCCATTTCCTTTAGATTTTGAAATTTTTTGACCATTTTGGTCTAGAAATAACTCATATGACATATTTATTGGTACTTTCTTATTTATATATGCTGCTATTTGTTTAGATAGTTCAAACGATGGGATAAGATCTTTACCATACATTTCATAGTCAATATCTAATGCAGACCATCGCATCGCCCAATCAACTTTCCATTGTAATTTACAATTACCTTTTGTTACTAATGTCTCAACTAGCTTATTATTATGATTTCTATAAGCTATTATTCCATCTTCTTTACTAACTAAGGTAATAGAAACTTCTAATACTTTTCCAGTCTCTTTGCAAATTGGCAGAAAAGGAGAATAACTTTCTCTTCTTTCTTTTCTTAAGGAAGGCAATATAATATTAGAAATATTTTCATAGTTTTCCAAGATTTTTAAAAGACATTGATCAAAATCTCCAGATTTATATTTTTCTGTAGAGGAAATAAATTCATAGTCAAAATTAAATTGACTTAAAAATCCCTTCAAAAGATTATTATTTCTATCAGCATATGAAGCATATTTTCCTGTAAAATCCGGTATTGAGCTGAGTGGAAAGTTTATATATTTAGAAAGTTTTTCAGGAAAGGGATAATCTTCAGGTACTTTTTTAAGAGCATCAAGATCATCTGAAAATGTAATTAATTTTGATTGGCAGTTATTAATTTTTTTTAAAGCATTTCTAACCATATTAGTTCTTAAAACTTCTGCAAAAGTTCCAATATGAGGCACTCCAGACGGACCATAACCTGTTTCAAAGTTAATATTGATTTTTTCTCTATTATTTTCGATTTTTTTTAATATTTTTTGAGCTTCTGTAAAAGGCCAGGCCTTGATATTTTTGTAATTAAATGTTTTATCCATTTATGAAATTCTAATTAACTTTCTTGATGTTTTGATTAATTAAAGGTAATACAAAAAGCACCATAAAAAATATTGTTAATGGAAAAATTATCCAAACTTTAAAAAAAACCCACTGATCACTGGTAAAATTTCTCCAAACTATTTCATTTAAAACGGCTAAAAAAATAAAAAAAATTGACCATCTTAATGTTAATTTTTTCCATATTACATCATCTAGTTTAAAGGCTTGAAATGCTATTTTTAAAAAAACTTTATTAAATTTTAGTCCTCCTAAAAGAATAAAAGCAAAAACTAAATTTATAATTGTCGGTTTAAGTTTAATAAAGTCAGGATCTTGTAAAAATAAGGTTAGACTGCCAAAAAATAAAACAAAAAGTCCAGTTACAATAGGCATCCAGGGTACTTTTTTGTCTATATACCATGCTATAGGAATTGCTATTAAAGAGGTTAGAACAAGAAAAAAAGTGGCTTTAAAGAATTTATCTGGCAAAGTAAAGAATATAGAATAAATTTTATCTGCTATGTATATGTTTTCAACTGAATTAATGGTAAAGAAAACAGCTAAAGGAAGTATTTCAAAAAAGAATTTAATGTATGGTTTCATTTTTTTCTCCGAAATTATTTCCTATTAAAGCATTTATAAAATCTTTAGCATTAAAGTCAATAAGATCATCAACTTTTTCTCCTACGCCTATAAAGTGAATAGGAGTTTTATACTTTTTTGAGATGCCAATCAATGAACCTCCTTTTGATGAGCTATCTAGCTTAGTCATTATAACTCCAGTAATTCCAACAGAAGATTCAAAAGCTTCTAATTGTGAATAGGTGTTTTGTCCTATTGTAGAGTCTAGAACTAATAGTTTATCATGAGGAGCTGTAGGATCGTTTTTTTGAATTGTTCTTACTATTTTTTTTAGTTCCTCCATAAGTTCTTTTTTATTATGAAGTCTTCCGGCCGTATCAATTAATAAAACATCAGTATTATTTTCTATAGCTTCTTTGTGTCCTTTAAAGACTACAGATGAGGGATCTTCATTCTGAAATCCGGTAAATACATCAAGCTTTAATTTTGATCCCCATTCCACTAATTGTTCTACCGCTGCAGCTCTAAAGGTGTCGGCTGCTATTATTTTTAGTGTTAGTCCTTTTGACTTAGCTTTATTTGCAAGTTTAGCTAATGTTGTTGTTTTTCCTGACCCATTTACTCCAAAAAATAATATAATCTGAGGATATACACTTTTTTTAAATAAAAAACTATGATTGCTTTCTTGAAATTGAATTTCTAAAAATTTGATTACTTCTTCTTTTAAGTTTCCATCCTCTACTTTCTTTTTTTTAAGATCACTAATTAGTTCTTCGGTGAATGATACTCCCAAATCAGACATAAGAAATGCTTCTTCCAAATAAATTAGGTCATCTTGAGTAATTTTTTTTGCAAATATAGCTTTTTTTATGTTTGTAGAGGTTTTTATAAAATTTTCTCCTAATCTATTTAACCAACTGTTTTTAGGCTCTTCAACTTTTGGAGGTTCTATTCTAGTTTCAACAGGCTTAGGATCTTCAACTTTTGGAGGTTCTATTTTAGTTTCAACAGGCTTAGGATCTTCAACTTTTTGTATGTTTTCTTTTATATTTTTAGATACAAGGTCTGACTTTTTTCCAGAAATTTTTTGTCTTATTTTTTTTAACCAATTTCTCATATTTAAGCTATTAAAAAATTATTTTCTATCTTATAAGGTATTGTTTCTACTATATCTCCTTTAGAGCTATTTTTTATTTTTACACTAAAATTATTTTCTGTTCTTCCTATTCCATTGTCATTTTCTATCAATACTTTTTGCTTTTTAAAAATTTGCTTTTTTAATAATTTAAGATATATATTTTGACCTAACTTTCTTAACTCTTTTGCTCTTTTTCTTCTTTCATCAATAGGTATTTGAGGCATCTTAGATGCAGGAGTACCTTCTTTTTCAGAATAAGGAAAAACATGTAAGTGTGAAATCTCTAAGTCTTCTATTAATCTCTTTGTTTCCAAAAACAATTCTTCACTATCTGTTGGAAATCCTGTAATTATATCTACTCCAAAAGAAGCACTTGGTGAAATGGTTCGTATTTTTTCAAATAACATAATAACTTGCTCAACAGAGTGTCTTCTTTTCATTCTTTTTAAGATCATATTATTAAGAGATTGTAAACTAAAATGAAAATGAGGCATTAGTCTTTCATCTTTTTTTAAGACTTGAAAAAAACAATTATCAAGCTCTGCTACGTCCAAAGAAGAAAGTCTTAACCTAAAGTAACTGGTGTTTTT
>CAYTJO010000148.1:0-652 GCA_964438215.1 uncultured Rhodospirillaceae bacterium | reverse complement strand
AAGATAATTTCTTTTATATCATTATTTAGACCAAGTTTAATGTTATTGTTTATTTTTTTCACGCTATCACTGATACTTTTTCCTCTGCATTTTGGTATTATACAAAATGTACATGAGTGATCGCAGCCGTTCTGAATTTTTATAAACTTTCTTACATCAGAATTAGAAGGGTTAGTTCTATTGAGATTAACAATATCTTTTTTATGAAAACTTTTTTTATTTTTATTTACACTAAGTTTGTTCCAAGAAGCTTCTTTCAGCTTGCTACTGTTTTTGATAATAAATGATACTTCTTTCATGCTCTCAAAGGATTCAAGGTTAGTTTCAACAGCACAACCTGTTACTGCAATTTTTACATTAGGGTTCCTAATATGAAACTTTTTAATATTAGAAATAATATTTTTTTCAGCTTCATTGTTAACACTACAAGTATTGAATACAGTAAGGTTAGATTTTTCATTTTCTTTTATAATTTGATTAATTTTATCACTTTCCCAAAAATTCAATCTACAACCAAATGTAAATACATTATTCATAACTAAATTCTCCTATGTAAGATACTTGTGGCTTTGCACTCATAGTTAATTTAGAATCTTTAATGCTGGTGCTTACTTTTCCTAAAGGAATAACCATTTCAGCTTCTTTTTCGCAA
>CAYTJO010000147.1:3387-4034 GCA_964438215.1 uncultured Rhodospirillaceae bacterium | reverse complement strand
CCAATAACTCAATTTCAAATTTTTGGATGATGAGCCCATGCTGCCAACAGAATCTCTATTCAGGACTTTTTGATAATACCTAATGGCGCTAAAAATTTTTATGAAGCAATGGAATGGGTTTTTAAAATTTATAGAAAAACCTATGATGAATTAAAAACAAAAAATTTATTAATGGGAGTTGCGGATGAAGGGTGGTTTTGGCCTTGTTTCAATGATTCCGAGGATATTATAATATTTCTTTGCCAAATAATAATAGAATGTGGTTTTAAGATGTTGGTTGATGTTTCAATTGCACTAGACATAGCGGCAAATAACTTTAAAAGTAAATCAGGTTATAAATTCTATAAAAATAAAATCATTAATGCAGATGAGTTGTTATATATACTTAATGAATGGTTAAAAAAATATCCTATAATATCAATTGAGGATCCCTTTTCTGAAGATGATATTGACTATTATAAAAAACTAAGAGTTCAATCTCCAAAATATTTGCAAATAATTGGAGATGATTTAGTAGTTACTAATCATGACTTAATTTTAAAAGCTTACAAGAAACAAAGCATTAATTCAGTATTAATTAAGCCTAATCAAATTGGTACAATTACTGAAACACATAATGCTTTAAAGTTATCTAAAGAATTGGGACT
>CAYTJO010000147.1:0-3326 GCA_964438215.1 uncultured Rhodospirillaceae bacterium | reverse complement strand
AAGATTAGCTATATGGAATCTATGTCTTAGGATAGGCGAAGAATTAAATAATTCTTACTCAATGCAGAAGAATTACGCTCTTAAGTGGGACAAACTTTAGTTAAAAAAATTTATTTTTTAAAAGCTCCCAATCTTTTAAAGTTTTATTTATCTCTTTTAAAGTTTGTTTTTTGTAACCTTTTACAGGTGCAGCTAACTCTATTACATATCCATTAGGATCTCTAAAATACACGGATTTAATAAAACTATGATCACTAATACCCCTTCTTTCAATACCCAGCATTTTAGCTTTCTTTAAGAAAAAATTTAAATCTTTAAGAGTTACTTCAAAAGCAATATGCAAATCAAAATCGCGATGATTCTTGAATTCAAAATATGTATTAGGGTCTTCAAAAAAAGCAATAGCTGAACCATCTTTTAAACTATAAAAAGAGTGTAAGACATTTGTTTTTCTATTAGTTTTAGTAGTCTTTATAATAAAAGCCTTCGTTAATTTTAAACCCAAAAAATTAACATAAAAGTTTTTAGTATCATTAGTGTCTTTGCACCTATAGGCACTATGGTGGAGCTTTTTTAATTTTATCATTTATTTTATTTTGACAAATATTAACAATCATTATATAAGATTTCCCTAAGGAGTATCAAATGAAAGTTTTAGCCTCATTAAAAAGCGCAAAAAATAGGGATAAGGATTGCAGAATAATTAGAAGAAAAGGAAGGGTTCTAGTAATTAATAAAAAAAATCCTAGATTAAAGGCAAAACAAGGCTAGTTATGTCTGAAATAGAAATTAAAGAAAAAATTGAAGCCGCAACTTTTAGAAAAATAATAAAACATTTGCAAGATAACAAGGATTTACAAAATATAGATCTAATGAATTTAGCTGGTTTTTGTAGAAACTGTATTTCTAAATGGTATAGCGAGTCATCTAAAGATTATGGGAAAGAAGTAAATTATGATGAAGCTAAAAAAATAGTTTATGATATGCCTTATTCGGAGTGGAAAGAAAAGTATCAAAAATAGTTACTTATTGTAATCTTTAAACAATTCTATAAATTTCTCTAAACCTTTTTTCATTTTTATTGAAGGATTAAAATCTAGTTCTAGTTTACTCTTCTCGATATCTGCAAAAGTAGTTTTAACATCTCCCAACTGCATTGGAAGATATTTCTTTTTAGCTTTTTTATTCAGCAAACTTTCTAATAACTTTATTGTATTATTAACAGATATAGGACTATTATTTCCTAAATTGAATATTGTATGTTTTTTTTTTTTTTTATTTATTTTATAAAAAAGTGCATTCTTAATACCTAGTACTATATCGTCTATATACGTAAAGTCTCTTCTTAAAATTCCTTTATGAAAAACGTTAATTGCTTTATTTTTTATAATTGAATCTGTAAATTGCCATATTGCCATGTCTGGCCTTCCCCAAGGACCATAAACTGTAAAAAATCGTAATCCTATAATATTTAAAGAAAATAGATTACTATAGCTTTCAGCCATTAACTCATTCGATCTTTTGGTGGCTGCGTATAAAGATACAGGGTGTGATACATCATCAGATACCGAAAAAGGTGTCTTTTTATTTCCTCCATATACTGAACTAGATGAAGCATAAACTAACTTTATTTCAGGTTTGAACCTACAATATTCAAGTATTTCTAAAAAGCCATCAATATTTGACCTTATATATGCCCTAGGATTTATTAGAGAATACCTTACTCCAGCTTGTGCTGCTAAATGACATATTATATCAATCTTTTTATTTTTAAAAAAATTATTAAGACTTTTTTTATTTGATAAATCTATCTTATTAAATGAAAAATTTCTAAATTTTTTTATATGTTCAAGTCTATATTTCTTTAATTTTACATCATAATAATCGTTGAGACTATCAATTCCATAAATTTGGAAGCCTTCAGAAAGAAGCTTAATAGCTAGCTTGCTTCCTATGAAGCCAGCAACTCCTGTAATTAAAATATTCATTTATAAAAAAATATAAAAATTATTAACTATATTTGTTATAGTGTAGATATAATAAAAATTATAGTTTTATTTAATATGAAAATTACATTGGAAGATAAGTATATTAAGAACCAAGGTAAGATTTTTGCTACAGGTTCACAACTATTAGTAAAGCTACCTTTAGTTCAAAAAAAGCTTGATGAAAAGTTAAGTTTAACTACATCAGGATTTATTTCTGGTTATAGAGGTTCTCCACTAGGTATTTATGATAAAGCTCTCTGGGAAGCTCAAGAATTTCTAAAGAAAAACTCTATATTTTTTTCTCCAGGTCTAAATGAGGATCTAGCAGCAACAGCAGTTTGGGGAACACAGCAGCCAAATCTTATGTCAAAAGGTATAAACGATGGAGTTTTTTCAATTTGGTATGGAAATGGTCCTGGAGTAGATAGATCAGGAGATGCTTTTAAACACGGAAAATCTGCAGGAACTTCCAAATATGGAGGTGTTCTAGTGCTTTTAGGTGATGATCATACTGCAAAGTCATCAACTATTGCTCATCAAAGTGAATTTGCAATGCTTGATGCTCAAATTCCTATTTTAAACCCCTCTAATTTAGAAGACCTTTTTAATTATGGTATTTTTGCATGGGCATTGTCTAGATATTCTGGTTTATGGGTATCTATGAAATGTATAACATCAAATATGGATAGTTCAGCATCTGTTAACATTAATTTAAATAATCTAGATTTTATATATCCAAAGGACGCATCAAAAACTAATGTACATATAAGAGCAAATGATAATATTTTAGAACAAGAAAAAAGAATTTCTCAATATAAACTTCCTGCTGCAATAAAGTTTGCTAATATCAATAATATTAACAAATACTTGTGGAAATCAAAAAAGAAAAAACTTGGTATTATTTCTACAGGAAAAGCCTATTCTGATACTCTAGACACTTTAACTCTTCTTGGAATAGATAAAAATTCATCAAAAGATTTAGGTGTTCACTTACTAAAAGTTGGAATGTCTTGGCCTATAGATGAAAAAAAAATAGAAAATTTTTCATCCGGATTAGATGAGGTTTTAATAGTAGAAGAAAAAAGGTCATTCCTAGAAAGTCATATCAGAAACCATTTATATAACTTTAAAAATAAACCCAAAAGAATAATAGGAAAGTTTGATGAAAAAAATAACAGACTTATAGAGGAAAGTTATCAATTATCAAAATCTGATTTAAAAGAAATATTTGCATCAAGAATAAGTAAAAACTGTAATTTTGAAACCACACATAGAAATGTTAAAATAGAAAAAAAACAAGTTTTATCGGATAAAGGTTACATAGAAAGAAGTCCATAT
>CAYTJO010000146.1:0-4043 GCA_964438215.1 uncultured Rhodospirillaceae bacterium | reverse complement strand
TTTTTTGTTATAATGCTATAATTATGACAATTAAAGATAAAATTTCTATTCAATATATTAAAAATACAAAAAATACTAAAGAAAAATTAGTTTATGTTTCTGTTACTGATTATACTTCAGCTAAATGGGCTGAAATGGCAGGAGTAGACGTTGCCGTTGTTGGCGATAGTCTTGCTATGACTGCCCATGGATACCAAAACACCATACCAGCTACAATGGATATGATGATTTTACATGCAACTGCTATTAGAAAAGGAGCCCCAAATACATTTGTTTTAGGTTGTATGCCATATCAGAGCTATAACACATATGAAAATGCTCTTAAAAATGCTACTAGATTTATGCAAGAAGCAAATTGTGACGCTGTAAAACCTCAAGGAGGAAAAAGTCAAGCTCACATTTTAAAAAAATTAATTGACTCTGGAATACCAACTGCCTCTCACATAGGGTTAACTCCCCATACAGTGGCAATGTTTGGGGGCTTTAAAATTCAAGGAAAAACTTCTGAAACTGCTATGAAAATCTTACAAGATGCTCTTGCTATTCAAGATGCAGGCTGTTTTATGCTAGAGTTTGAAGCTGTTCCCGCTGAAATAGCTAGAGTAATTTCTAAAGAATTAGAAATTCCTACAATAGGTATTGGAGCTGGGAACGGTACTGATGGACAAATATTACTTGGCTATGACCTTTTAGGTGTATTTACAGACTTTAAGCCAAAATTTACAAAAAGATATGCGAAGTTAACAGAAGTTGCTGTTTCTGGATTAAAACAGTTTATAGAGGAAGTTAAAAATTCAAAGTTTCCTGATGATGAACACTCATATAAAGTAGATGAAGCTGAATTGGAAAAATTTAAAAACTTAGTTGAAAAAAGAAAACAAATTTAAATTATTAATAAAACTAATTAACGTTTATTTTAAGAGCTTCTTAATGCTAATTTAATTTTTTCTCTAGTAATAGGCAATGATCTAATTCTGACACCGACGGCATTAGCAATAGCATTGCCAATTGCAGGAGCAACAACAGTCGTAGCTGGTTCACCTGCTCCTACTGGAAAATGACCATTTTGAACTACAATTACACTTATTTTGGGAGTTTGATCTAATCTTAGGGGAGTCCAATTATCAAAATTTCCCTGTTCAATTCTTCCTTCTTTCAATGTAATGTTTTCATGAATAGCTAGCGACAATCCATGCAAAGCAGATCCTTCAATCTGTTTTTTTACTGCATCTATATTTATTGCTGTCCCTACGTCCATAGCTATAGTTAATTTTTTAGGGGTTATCTCACCACTTTGTTGATTAACGTGGACTTCTGCGACACATGCTGTCCAAATTGGAGCCTTTCTTTCTTGAGCTGATATAACTGCAATTCCCATTCCCACATTTTTTTCCAATTTTTTTACCCCATAACCAGCATGTCCGGCTGCTATAATCAAAACATTTTTAAGGCGATCAGCTCCACCAACTGAATGAGGAAATTTACCTTTATTTTTTCCTGTAGCTATTAAATGATTAATCCTAAATTCAAGTGGATCTTGAGAAGTTTTAATCGCTAATTCATCAATAAATGACTCTACTGCCCAAAAAGTCCATCCAGGACTTACTGCCCTTAAAAAACCTGAAGGTGCCACTCTGTCTGAAAGCTCATTATTAAAAGTTTTTACTAATTGATTAGGAATATTATACCAATGATCAGATCCTTTAGTTGAAGATTTATCAAGTTTACCCTTTCTATCTAAAGAATTTTTCATCCAACCAGGCACAACCCTCTTAGTAGACCATCCTGCGACTACATTGTGGATCATAGTGTCTATTTTTTTTTCATTAAATCCTGCTTCAATTGTTTGATATGTTAAAGATCTATGAAAATCAAATCTCATATCGTATTCTCTACTGTAAATTAATTTAACTGGCCTTTTTATGTAATTTGAAGCAAAAACTGCCAGCAAGCAATAATCAGCCTCTATTCTGCGTCCAAATCCAGTTCCTGCATAATATTGATTGCATATTACATTTTTTTTATCAATATTCAATGCCGAAGCAATATTTTGTATAACATAAGTATAAAATTGACTACTTGAATGTATGTGCCACTTTCCATCTTTCTCAAAGGCAGTACAATTCATAGGTTCCATGCATCCATGATAGGCCAAGGAAGTTTCATAAACTGCTTTATGATAGTTTTTATTGTTTGAAATAGAAGCTTTTGCATTACCTTCATTAACAAACAATAATCCTTTTTTATTTTCTTCTATTAGCTTTATAGCTTCATTTCTCAAATCTGAAGAATTAATTTTTTAATTTTCATCAGTCTGCCAATCAACTTTTACAAGCTTAGAAGCTTTTTCTGCTGCCCAATATGTTTCACCAAAGACAACTACATAGCCAGAGTTAATTTTTTTATTTCCGTTTTTTTCCATAAATGTTCCAACATATCCATCAACTGCTTTAGCCAAATTATCATTTATTTTTAAGGGGAAAGACCCTGTTCTTGTAGGGTTTTCAACAACAAAGCCATAGAACATATTAGGAACAAAAACATCTATACCATATTTAGCTTTTCCAGTTACTTTAGAAGGAACATCTAAAGATGGAAATGATTTTCCTATTACTTTATAATCATTAAACTTTTTAAGCTTAATAGCATCTAATTCTTTTTGAGAAAAGTTTTTTGATATATTTTTTTTTCTAAGTATGTCTGCGTAAGAGATAGTTAAATTATTTTTTTTAGATTTTACATAACCCTTTTCAGCATAACAATCATTACTATTTATCCCTAAAATTTCAGCTGCTCCATTTATAAGAGAAATTCTTGCTGATGCACCAATTTTAGAAAATTTCTCAAAACTTCTATGTATAGACCATGATCCTCCAGTTATAAATATACCCCATTTTTGTTCTGCAGTAGGATAGTCTAATCTAATCTTTTCCCAATCAATTTCTAATTCTTCTGCAACCATTTGAGCTATAGCAGTACCAACATGTTGTCCTAGTTCACATTTATTTATATGAATCGTAGCTATACCTTTTTTATTCATGGTTAAAAATAGCTGATGGTTCCAATCATTATTTGCAGTTTGTCCTTGTTTTATTAGAGGAGGTATAGGAGTAAAATTATAAGCTAATATTAAACCAAGACCTTTAGCTGATGACAATAATATATTTCTTCTAGTTATTTTCATTTTATATAAATATATTATATAAATTTATAATCAAAATAAATTAAATTTTAGAATAATTTTTTCTAGCTTCAAGAAAGCCTAAATCATAATATTTAGAAATATTTTTTGCATTTTCTCTATATGCATTCCAACTATGATATATTTTTTGAGAAATATTATCTTCCTTTGAAATTTCCTTTATCACTTCTTCACTATATTCTATCAAAGCTTTAATTATATCATTTGGCTACAATCTGAACTTAACATTATGCTTTTCAGATAACTCTTTATACAACATAGAATTTCTATAGTTAAACTCTGCTAAACTCTCTGCTATTTCTGAATAGCAACATAATTTTATAATATTTTTTAATTCATCTGACATTGTATTATATATAGTTGTATTTATAGTTAATGAAGTATTTAATCCTGGTTCATGTAAACCTGGTCCATAACAATATGGAACTATCTTATGAAAACCAAAAGCCAAGTCCATCCAAGGCCCTCCCCACTCCACTCCATCAACCACACCCGCTTGCAAAGATGTCATAATCTCTCCACCTGGTATATTTACTGTAATAGCCCCTATTCTATTTAATACTTCAGCATGAATACCTGACTTTCTAATCTTGAGACCTTTAATATCGTCTAGCGAGTTTATCTCTTTTTTAAACCATCCAAACATTTGCAATCCTGCATTTCCACAAGGAAAAGCTGTCAAACCAAACCTTTCATATAATTCCTGCCATAATTGTTGCCCTCCTCCATAAAGCAACCAGGATGTTTGTTCATACGAGTTTAGCCCTGATGGTAATGTTGAAAAAAACACTGTTGCTGGATGTTTAGATAACCAGTAGTAAGGAGTATCATGACACATATC
>CAYTJO010000145.1:0-4209 GCA_964438215.1 uncultured Rhodospirillaceae bacterium | reverse complement strand
ACTTTTTGCAATGCATAAAGGAGGTTATGACTGGTCAAAACAATTTAGAAAATCGGCTAGAATTGTAGGTGACGTTATTGGTAAATACCATCCACATGGAGATCAATCTGTTTACGATGCTTTAGTTAGAATGGTTCAAGATTTTTCTATGAGCTTACCTTTAATTGATGGACAAGGAAATTTTGGATCTATAGATGGAGATCCTCCTGCTGCAATGAGGTATACTGAGATTAGATTGGGAAAAGTTGCTGATACTCTGTTAGAGGATATAGATAAAAATACAGTGAACTTTGTAGATAATTATGATACCACCTTAACAGAACCAGAGGTACTTCCAGCTAGATATCCTAACTTATTAGTTAATGGCTCAGGTGGTATTGCTGTGGGTATGGCAACTAATATACCTCCGCATAATCTTGGCGAGATAGTAGATGCTTGTATATTACTTTTAGATAATCCTAAAACAGATGATGAAAGTATCAGAAAAATTGTATTGGGGCCTGATTTTCCAACAGGAGGGATCATAATTGGTGGGAATGGGATCAAAAACTCTTTTGAGACAGGCAGAGGATCAGTAATTATTAGAGGAGTGACTTATATTGAGAACACATCTAAGGATAGAGCGGCTATCATAGTAAAAGAGATTCCTTATCAGGTCAATAAGTCTAGGCTAGTTGAGCAAATTGCTGATAGTGTCAGATAAAGATGGAGTAAGAGTAGTTATTGAACTTAAAAGAGATGCCACGCCGGAAGTAGTTTTAAATCAACTTCATAAATATACATCTCTTCAAACTAGTTTCGGTGCAAACGTATTAGCACTTAAAAATGGAATGCCTATTCAGTTAGGAACTAGAGAAATACTTGAAACATTCATTAATTACAGAATTGAAGTAATTATAAAGAGAACTACTTTTGATTTATTAAAAGCTAAAGAAAAAGAACATATTTTACTAGGGTTAGCAGTAGCAATTGAGAATATTGATGAAATGATAGAACTCATAAAGAATTCAAAAGACACAAATGATGCACACAAAAAAATATTAGAGAAAAAATGGAGGTCTCAAAACCTAGCAAATTTATTAAATAAAAATGCTGATAAAAGACTCTTAGAAATTATTTCAAAGTTTAGTTACCTATCAGCAGAGCAAGCAAAGGCAATACTAGAACTTAGATTGCAAAGATTAACTGGTTTAGAAAGAGAAAAAGTTGAAAAAGATCTTTTAGAAGAAGCAAAAAAAATATCAGAATATTTATCAATTCTGTCTTCAGAAACTAAAATTAAAAAAATTATTAAAACTGAATTAGAGGACATTAATAATAATTATGCGGTGAAAAGAAGAACAAAGATTATTGAAAACTATGAGGAAAAAAATTTAGATGACTTAATAGAGAAAGAAGATGTTGTTTTAACCGATACGTCGCCTGTCGATAAATCTAAATATGACTACAAAAGATGATGATTTTGTAGAAAAAGTTTTAACTATCAACAGTCATGATGTTGTTCTTTTTTTTACTAATAAAGGCATAGTACATCAAATTAAAGTATACAAACTTCCTAAAGGATCACCACAATCCAAGGGGAGACCTTTAGTAAATCTGATGCCTTTATCTGAAAACGAACTAACTACAGCAATGCTAGTTTTGCCTATTGAGGAAAGTGAAAAAACTTTGTTATTTGTTACTAAGTTTGGAAATGTAAGAAGAAATAAAGTTAGTGACTTTATAAATATTAAAGCAAATGGAAAAAGGGCTATGAAACTTGATAACAATGATAAATTAATTCAGGTTTTATTAACAGGTGAAAATAATGATATAATTTTATCTACATCTAAGGGTAAATGTGTAAGATTTAATGTTAATGATGTAAGAGTTTTTAGTGGAAGAACTTCTATGGGCGTTAGAGTTATCAAGTTGCAAAAGAATGATAGAATAATCACAGCTTCAATTCTCAACTCTATTGATGTAAATACTGATGAAAGAGAGGAATATTTAAAATACTCTAACTCTTTAAGAAGAAAGGAAAAGAAAAAGACAGATATAAAAAAAGATAGATTAGGTTTATTACATTCTAAGGAAGAATTTTTATTGTCAGTAACTGAAAACGGTTACGGAAAAAGGTCTTCATCTTTTGAGTACAGAAAAACAAAAAGAGGTGGTCAAGGAATTATAAATATTGAAACTTCTGAAAGAAATGGTGGTGTAGTAGCATCCTTTCCTGTAGAAGATGATGAAGAAGTCATAATGGTTACTAATAGAGGAAAGCTTATCAGATTACCAGTTAAAGGAATTCGAATAGTTGGAAGAGTAAGTCAAGGGGTTACTTTATTAAATACTGAAAAATCAGAAAAAGTAGTTTCTGTGACTATAGTGAAAAAGAATGAAGTAGAGTAAATATGATAAAAAAAAGAATTGGGCTTTATCCTGGATCTTTTGATCCAGTCACAAATGGACACTTAGACATAATTTTAAGAGCTCATAAACTGGTTGATCAACTAGTAATTGGTGTT
Source organism: uncultured Rhodospirillaceae bacterium (assembly GCA_964438215.1). Classification (GTDB taxonomy): domain Bacteria; phylum Pseudomonadota; class Alphaproteobacteria; order TMED109; family TMED109; genus JAYYAX01. Next base: position 1,702 of record CAYTJO010000145.1, on the reverse strand, counting down.
GCAACAAACCATAAAAAAGATCATTTATTTTCTATGAAAAAAAGAAAAGAATTAATTTTACATGAAATAAAAAAAAGTAATTACAATGTAAGGAGTTTTAAAGTTGTAGTGTTTGATGGTTTATTAATGAACTTTGCAAAATCTATTAATGCAAACGTTATTATCCGTGGCCTTAGAGCTGTTTCAGATTTTGATTACGAGTTTCAAATGGCCGGTATGAATGCAAGACTAGATGCAAATATTGAAACAATTTTTCTTATGGCAAGTGAAAAGCATCAGTTTATATCTTCTAGATTTGTTAAAGAAATTTACTTTCTTAATGGCGAGGTTAAATCTTTCATTCCTAAAAATGTTTTAATTGAACTTAAAAAACTAAAAAAATAATTTAGTCATATGAATTTAAATGACTTTGACTATGATCTTCCCAAGGAATTAATTGCTCAGACGCCAGCTTATCCTAGATCTTCTTCTAAATTATTAGTTGCTGAAAAAAACTTAATTTCATCATTTAGTAAACTTCATACAATTTTAGATAATAATGACATGTTAGTAATAAATAATACAAAAGTTATTCCTGCAGTAATAATAGGAGAATTTAAAAGTAAAAAAATTAAAATAACTTTGCATACTAAGCATTCTTCAAGAAAATGGCATGCATTTGCTAAACCATCAAAATTTATTGAAGAGGGAAGTATTTTAAAGTTTGGAGATAATATTTTAGCTAAAGTTTTAAAAAAAAATGAAGCGCATGTGGAGTTATATTTTAATAAAAAAACAAAAAATATTTATAAGTTTTTTAATAAATATGGGGAATTACCCATACCTCCATATGTGAAAACTAAAGATACTAGAAAAAATAATGAAAAAAACTATCAAAGTCTTTTTTCTAAAAACTATGGTGCTTATGCTAGTCCTACTGCCAGCTTGCATTTTGATAATTTGTTGTTAAATAATATTAAAAAAAAAAATATAGATATTATTGAAACAACTCTTCATGTAGGAGCAGGAACATTTTTGCCATTAAAGGAAAATATTATAGAAAATAATATACTGCATGAAGAAAAAGGATATATTAGCGCTGCAAGTGCATTAAAAATTTCTAACGCAATAAAAAAAGAAAAAAATATAGTAGCCTTAGGAACTACTGTTTTAAGATTGTTAGAAGATTGTTATTTAAAATATTCAGATATTCAATACTATAATCAAAAAACAGACCTGTTCATTTATCCAGGATTTAAATTTAGTGTGGTTGATAAGCTCATAACAAATTTTCATTTACCAAAATCTAGTTTATTTCTTTTGGTTTCAGCTTTTGGAGGTAAGAATAATATGTTGAAGTATTATAAAACAGCAGTAAAGAATAAAATGAGGTTTTTTAGTTATGGAGATGGAATGATTATTAATAGATATGACGAAATTTGAAATAAAAAGTACTTTTAAAAAAGCAAGAACGGGAATTTTATATACCAAATATGGAAAAATAGAAACACCTGTATTTATGCCTGTAGGAACTTTGGGTAGTGTGAAGGGTATCTCTAAAGATTTGCTAAAGCAATATAGGTTTGATATTTTATTAGCAAATACTTATCACCTTATGCTAAGACCAGGTATGGACGTTATCAAAAAGTTTGGAGGGCTAAATGAATTCATGACTATGGAAAAAAGTAAACATACTGCTTCTATCAGAATTCAGAAATAGTCA
>CAYTJO010000144.1:0-4237 GCA_964438215.1 uncultured Rhodospirillaceae bacterium | reverse complement strand
GTTGACAGGAGTTTTACTGGAATTCTTGCTCTTGGTTTACTATTGGGGATTCTAGTTTACTTCTCTCCATGTGCCTTCCCTGTTCTTCCTGGCTACATTGGGTACTACATCAGTTTAGGTTTGAGAGAAGAAGAGTTGAGAGAATCTGGAAAACTCAAGGGTTCAATGCCAAATCATGTTACAGGAGGCGCTCTTGCAGGAGTAGGTATGTTGACATTTTTTGCTATTCTAGGGCTATTAGTACTAGGATTGGCTGAGTTTATCAACGTCGCTGGTTACCTCCATCGATTCGCAATTTTCATTGCTGTTCTACTCTTTATTCTAGGTTCATTCATGTTGATGGGCGGTACAGCACATTTGCTAGGTTGGATTGACAAATTAATTGTTCAGCGTTTCTCTACTACTGAATCTGATGACTTGTTCACACCTCGTCGTAACATGTACTTGTGGGGAATCGGTTATGCTGCTGCATCAGTTGATTGCACGGCGGCAATTGTATTGCCATATTTGGGCTACTTACTTTCTGGTGGTACTTCTGCTGTAATTGCTGGCCTTGGTGGAATCATGCTTAGCGTATTCTTGCTCATGATGTCTGTCACTGTAATAGTGGGTGTCGGTAGCAAGAAGGTCGAAGCCTTCTTACGAAGGGCTACTGATATGATTAAGATGGTAGGTAGCTGGATGATGATGTTTGCAGGAATTGGTTTATTACTGTATTTGACACAACCAGAATTAATTTCCTCACTAATTTGATTTTCAATTATCTTCAATAACATTTGAATGAGCCATCATATTGAGAATTATTTCTCCAAAGTCTCTTGAATATGAACAAATTCTTCTTATTGATTCTGAAAATTTGAATTTGAAAAGAATCCTGCTAGGGCTTTCTTTCTGCGACCACAATTTTTCTTCATAATCCAACAATTCATTTTTAGATTGTTTTAAATTCGAGCGAGCAATTTCAATCTTTTCGGCATCATCTGTGCGTAGGTTCAGCATTAGACTCCTCATCGCATCTTGCCAGATTGGAATTATTGAGAGTGGTGCATCGTCCGAATTCATGTTTGGTATTTTTTCTGTTGAAATGATTAGCTCTGATAATTGATTAGCATGATCAGCCATTCTTTCCAAATATCTTGATAGATTTGCAAATTCTACCGCTTCCCGTCTTCCTAAGTTCAAGGCCTCAGCAACTTTGTATGAATCAAGAAGAGAAGATACTTGCCTCTCCACTAGAAGGCGTATAGAATCAATTTCTTGTTCTCTTTCCTCATGATCCTCAATTAATTCATAATCCCCTCCAATCATCACATCACCAATATCTCTGATTAGGGATGTAAGTTGCTGATACATTCTGTTTATACTTACTCTGAGAGGCATCTCACTAGCACTCAATAAACTAACGAGAATTATTTTTTTATCGGTTTCACTAGATATTTCAAAACCTCTTGTTGTCCTTAAAAATTCACGAATTACAAGTTTTGAATTTCGGCCAATAACTTTTCTCGATATGAAATCAATTTGGTCCGCTCCAGAAAGATATGACCCGACAAGGTGGTCAAAAATAGCGGCATCTGGAATGTCCTCTTGGATTACTATGCTCCTTCTTCTCATCTCATTAACATCCTTCACAGGTGTTAGTCTTAGTGCGCCAGATGGTCTCCAATCTACTTGGATCCCATCACTGGATTCTAATTTATTTGTTTCCACCCAAAATTTTGGTAAACTAAGGGTGTATGTAACTCCTCCAGTAAGTTGGAGTTTTCGAACATCCATTGAACCGATTCCCTTTGCCATAAATCCCGGAATATATAGTGCTATATAGATTACCCTAAATCTCCGTAATATACCCTCCGCGCTCGGGCCGCACTATGGATCCAATCATGATGATCGTCCTCGGCCTGTCAATCGCCGTTTGTGCCTATATGGCATGGAACATCGGTGCTAATGATGTCGCAAATGCAATGGGTACTTCAGTTGGAAGTCGTGCTCTGACTCTCAAGCAAGCTGTGATTATCGCAGCAATATTCGAATTCTGCGGGGCTTTCTTCGCAGGAGATGCCGTAACAGATACCGTCCGTAAAGGCATCCTTTCGGTAGATTTTGACAATGCTGATATGATCACCAGCGTATTTGCTAATGATCTGATGTATGCCTTCATCGCCGCAATGATGGCGGCTGCCGTTTGGCTCACAATCGCAACCAGATTCGGACTACCTGTATCGACTACACACTCCATCATCGGTGGTATTCTCGGTGTTGGTCTCATCCTGGAAGTTCAGCACAATACTTCTCTTATCGATTGGGGAGTTGTTCGCAAAGTTGTGATGTCTTGGGTTGCCAGTCCTCTAATGGGTGGTATTATCGCCTTCCTTTCATTTACTGTTGTACGTATGACCATTTTGGAAGCAGATAACCCGATTGAGAGATCGAAATGGTTGGCTCCAATCTTGGCATTGCCGACCTTCTTTGTCCTCGGACTAGCACTTCAATTCAAAGCCCTCAAAGGATTCTTTGGAAAAGCCCAATCCAGTGGATGGATCGCCGACAAATATGATTGGTTACCAGTCAAAGAAAATGGTGTATTCAATCCATGGGCGGAAAACGCTTGGTTCCCAATTAATAGTTTGATTCTAGCATTTGTCATTGGTCTAGTGGCCAGCATCATTCTATGGGGCGTTCTACGGAAATACGATTTTTCCAGTGAAAAAGGTGGATTTACAGGTGTGGAACGTATCTTTGTTTGGTTGCAGATTATCACTGCAGCATACGTAGCTTTTGCTCATGGTGCTAATGATCGTTCTAATGCAATTGGACCCATGGCTGCAGTCTATCAGATTTTAGCCAGTGGTGGTGAATTAACTGCCAAGGCAGATATCCCATTATGGTTAGTTCTGCTCGGTTCTGCCGGTATTGCTATCGGTGTAATGACCTGGGGTTATCGAGTCATGGAAACCATTGGGAAGAAAATTACAGACATCACACCCACACGTGGATTCGCGGCTGAGTTTGGCGCGGCAACTGTGATTCTGATGTTCTCTATGCCCTTCTTGGCCGTCCCGGTATCAACTACACACACATTGGTGGGTGCTGTTGTCGGTGTTGGACTTGCAGGTGGTGCTAAGGCGGTTGATTTCCGTGTATTCGGAAAAATCGCCGCATCATGGGTCGCCTGTTTACCAGCTGCTGCATTTGGTGCAATCGTCATCTACGTTGCGAGTGGTTCAGACCCATTAAATCTCATTGTAATCATCCCAATTGCGTTCATAGCAGTTGTCTGGGTTATGTGGAAAACTAAGGATGATGAAATCCATATCGAAGATGCATTAGCGGATGTTGGTGGAGATGCCAAGAGTGGCCAAATCGCACCTACGGTATTTGAATTGTTTCACAAGCACGCTGAGGCAGTCGAAGTTACAGTGGATCACATGCTTGATGCCGTGAACAAGGCAGCATCAGGTGAGGATCCTTCTGAGGATATTCAAGCCACAGTTGATGCCGAGTTGGCTGCTGACAATCTCAAAACTGCTCTTCGTGAAAAGGTAGGTAATCGTGAGTGGAAACTCCTTATTGGTAGCGATGCCTTCTTGCACATGTTGACTCGGCAAGATAGAATTGCAGATTATGCTGAAAATGTTGCTGAGCAACTATCTTTCAGAGATTTGTATGACGACGAGGAATCGAGGAAATTGCTCAAACAAATGGCCGTGTCAGTCTCTGAAACCGTCGCAGCATACGAAGACACGGTAGAGGTGCTGCGAGATGTAACTTTGTCTGGTTACACAAAGCAGGGCCGTAATCAATTGCTTGAGATGATTCGCAATGTCAACCTAAAAGAACACGAAGCCGATTTATCTGAGGCTGCAGCCGCTGCCTTTGTCTTTGCCCATGGTGATGATCAACCACTGGCAGCTATGCACATGTATAGAGTTCTACAGAGAATGGATGACGTTGCCAACGCCTGTGAGGCTGCAGCAAACGCCTTCCTACCAATCGTTTACAACTGATTCATCTTGGAATTGGAACGATGGAAGACCTGCTGCTCGTCGCGATTGGCGCCTTCTTGGCGGCAGCGCTGACGGTTCCGGCTGGCTTTGGCCTGTCAACGATGTTGACTCCAATGGTCCTGTTGTTGATGGGTCCACACGAGGCCGTGGCCGGTGTCGCCATAGTACATGGTGCCCACAATGCGGGAAAGTTTGCCGCGTTGAAGGAGCACGTTGATTTCAGTGCCTTT
>CAYTJO010000143.1:3369-4251 GCA_964438215.1 uncultured Rhodospirillaceae bacterium | reverse complement strand
AGTATTAGGGATTCAATAGCAGAAGAAATGAGAGCTGATCCTAATATATTTTTAATTGGTGAGGAAGTTGGAGAATATCAGGGTGCATATAAAGTTAGCCAAGGGCTCCTTGAAGAATTTGGTCCAAAAAGAGTAATAGATACTCCAATAACAGAAGCAGGATTTGCTGGTCTTGCAGTAGGTGCGGCAATGAAAGGACTTAAACCAGTAGTAGAGTTTATGACTTGGAATTTTGCAATGCAAGCAATTGATCATATAATAAATTCAGCTGCTAAAACTTATTATATGAGTGGAGGAAAATTAAATATACCAATAGTTTTTAGAGGCCCAAACGGTATTGCATCGAGAGTAGGTGCTCAACATAGCCAAGATTTTTCTGCTTGGTATTCACATATTCCTGGATTAAAAGTTGTTACTCCTTTTGATTGCAATGATGCAAAAAGTTTGTTGAAATCTGCAATTAGGGATAAAAACCCTGTAGTTTTTTTAGAACATGAATTATTGTATAATGAAAAGTTTAATGCTGATAATAAAGAAGACAACCCAAACTTAGGAAAAGTTAAAGTGGTAAAAGAAGGAAAAGATATTACTATAGTATCATTTTCAAGAGGAATGTTACTAGCACTTAAGGCTCATGATTTATTAAATGAATTAAATATTTCTTCAGAAATAATTAATTTAAGATCTCTCAAACCTCTTGATAAAAATAGTATAATTAAATCAGTTAAAAAAACCGGAAGAATATTGGTAATTGAAGAAGGATGGAAACAATGTGGAGTGGGAGCTGAAATAATTAGTATAATAGTTCAAGAAGCTTTTGACTATTTAGATGCAGAACCTATTAGAATAAGTGGAAAAGATGTTCCTTTGCCGTATGCAGAA
>CAYTJO010000143.1:0-3359 GCA_964438215.1 uncultured Rhodospirillaceae bacterium | reverse complement strand
AATGACGATCTACCTCAAATTTATGAAATTATACATAAAGCAAAAGAAATTTGTTATTTTAAGGAAAAGGATTAGTAGTATTTATGCCAGTTTCAATTTTAATGCCAGCTTTATCGCCTACTATGACTGAAGGAAATGTTGCTAAATGGTTAAAAAAAGTAGGGGATAATATAAAAGCAGGTGATATTATTGCTGAAGTTGAAACTGATAAGGCAACTATGGAGGTAGAGTCAATAGACGAAGGTTTTTTAGCAAAAATTATTCATAATGATGGTGCCGAAAATATTGCAGTTAATTCTTTAATTGGTGTTATTTCTCTTGAAGGAGAAACAGATAAGGATGTGGAGGCATTCATTCAAGATCAAAATGTACAAAGTCCAAAAGTTAATAATATTGAAAAAAATGATAATGAAATAAATTTAGTTTCTAAAGAAAATAAAAATAATCCTATTAAGGAAACAGAAGTCTCTATAGACAAAGGCAACCTTATAGAAAGTAATAAAAGTAATTTTTCTTATGAAGCAACAAAAATTTCTATTTCACCTTTAGCAAAAAGAATTGCTTCTTTGCAAAATATTAAGATTGACCATATAAAAGGTAGCGGCCCAAGAGGGAGAAAAAATAAAAGAGACCTAGATGCTTATATTGACAGTGATAATTTTACAGAGGAAAAAACTCATAAAAATAGTGATATTAGCGACAGACAAACTTTAACTAAATTACCACTTACCAATATTAGAAAAACTATTGCTTCAAGACTTCAAGAATCAAAGAAAACAATTCCTCATTTTTATCTTAAAAGCAAAGTATGTGCTGAAGAAATAGTAAAATCTAGAGCAATAATAAATTCTATTGATTTCAAAGATGATAATAAAATTAAGGTAAGCTATAATGATATTATTATTAAGTCAGTAGCTAGTGCTCTTAAACTAGTACCGGAAATGAATTCAACATGGAATGATGACTCAATCTTACAATATAGCTTAGTTGATATAGGAGTGGCTGTAGCTACAGATAATGGATTATTTACACCTGTAATTAGATCTGCTTGTAAAAAATCAATATCTAAAATTTCTTCAGAAATGAAAGAGTTTATTCTCAAGGCAAAAAAAAACAAACTCCTTCCTGAAGATTACAATGGAGGATCATTTTCTATTTCAAACTTAGGTATGTATAATGTTCATGAGTTTTCTGCAATCATTAATCCACCACAGTCTGGCATTTTAGCAGTTGGCGAAATCTATGAAGAACTTAAATTAGTTAATGATAAAACTATTTCAGTTTAAATGTTAAATTTGGTTTTATCTGTTGATCACAGAGTAGTAGATGGAGCAATAGCAGCAAGTTTTTTAGATAAAATTAAGTTCTTTATAGAAAATCCTCTAGGGATGTTAATTTAATGACTACAGATAAATATGATTTAGCAATTATAGGTTCAGGACCTGGAGGATATGTCGCAGCAATTAAAGCGGCACAACTTAACATGAAAGTTGTGGTTATAGAAAAAAAAGATTTAGGTGGAATTTGTCTTAACTGGGGTTGTATTCCAACAAAAGCAATTTTAAGATCATCAGAGCTATATGACTTCATGAAAAATTCATCAAATTTTGGACTAAATATTAAAAATGTAGAGCCTAATATTAATAGTATTATCAAAAGATCTAGAGATGTAGCTAAAAAACTTTCTAGCGGAATAGAGTTTCTATTCAAAAAAAATAAAATTAATTTAATATATGGAAACGCTAAAATTAATAAGAATAAAGAGCTAGATGTTATTAGTGATAATAAAACAAGTAAAGTGAAGGCTAATAATATTATTATTGCTACAGGTGCAAGTCCAAAAAAAGTAAATATGTCTAATAATTCTATTAACTCTAAAGTTTGGAATTATTTTGATGCATTAACACCAAAGGAAATACCTAAAAGCATAGGAATTATTGGTTCTGGAGCTATAGGAGTTGAGTTTGCTAGTTTTTATAATTCTCTAGGTTCAAATGTTAAAGTTTTTGTAATGCAGAATGAAATTTTACCTAATGAAGATATTGAAGTATCTGAATTTTTAAAAAACAACCTCAGTAAAAAAGGAATTTTGTTTTCTTTAAATTCTACTATTTTAGATATTAAAGAAAATACAAATTTTCAACTTAGCTGCAAAGATAATAAAACTGGAAAGATAACTGATCATAATTTTGAAAAAGTATTAGCGGCTGTTGGAATTGAAGGAAATATAAGCAACTTAGGATTAGAAAATACTAAAATAATTACAAAGAATAATCAGATTGTAACCTATGATTATGGTATTACTGATGAAGACAATATTTATGCTATTGGAGATGTAGCAGGAGCTCCATGGTTAGCTCATAAAGCTAGCCATGAAGGTATTGCTTGTATTGAGTATATTGCAGGAAAAATTAAGTCTAGAAAAGAAAAGTTGGTTATTCCTTCTTGTGTTTATAGCAATCCTCAAGTAGCAAGTATAGGTCTTACAGAAAGTAATGCAAAAAAACTTGGCATAAATATTAAAGTAGGAAAATTTCCACTTTCTGCAAATGGAAAAGCACTATCTTTATCTGAAAGTGAAGGATTTGTTAAGACTATTTTTGAAGCTAATACTGGTCAAATTCTAGGTGCTCATTTAGTTGGCGCTGAAGTTACAGAATTAATAAACTCTTTTTCTTTAGCTATTAAACTAGAAGCTACAGAAATTGATATTTTTTCTACTATATTTTCTCACCCAACAATTTCTGAGTCTATCCATGAATCTGCATTAGATGCATTTGATAAAGCTATACATATTTGAAATGACTAAAGAAAATTATATATCTAAAACGCATCTTTTAAATACTGCTTCTAGCAAAATAACTAGGCCTAGTTGGATTAAAGTAAAAGCTCCTCAATCTATAACATTTTCTAAACCCAAAGATATTGTTAAGGAACTTGATTTAAATACAGTCTGCGAGGACGCAGCTTGCCCAAAAATAGGAGACTGTTGGAGTAAAAATCTTGCAACCTTTATGATATTGGGAAGAGTATGTACTAGGAAATGTACTTTTTGTAATGTTGCCAGTGGATATCCAGATAAATTAGATATAGATGAGCCAGAAAAAATTGCTAAAGCTATTAATGCACTTAATCTTAAACATGTAGTTATAACTTCTGTAGATAGGGATGATTTAGAGGATGGTGGAGCAATTCAGTTTTCTCTAAGTATAAATAAGATAAGAGAACTAAAGAAAAATATTACTATAGAAATTTTAACACCTGACTTTCAGAGAAAAAAAAGTGCAATAGATGTTATAATTAAGGCTAAACCAGATGTTTTTAACCATAATTTAGAAACAATACCAAGATTATACAAA
>CAYTJO010000142.1:2891-4251 GCA_964438215.1 uncultured Rhodospirillaceae bacterium | reverse complement strand
TTTCTTCTGGATACTTTCTATTTTCTACATCTTCTTTGAACCTCTTTAAAGCCTCTATTGTATCTTGGTATTGGTTCGAATATCTTTTTACAAATTTAGCATCAATATATTCTTTTGACTTCATGCCGAGCAAATCGTTGAGAACAAGCACTTGGCCATCAACATTCCCACCTGCTCCAATCCCAATTGTGGGTACCCTTAGGGATTGAGTGATAACATCTGCTACAACAGAAGGTACTCCTTCAAGCACTATTGAAAAACAACCTGCCTCCTCTATGGCTAAAGCATCTTTCAGCATCTTCTCTGCAACCTCCAATGACTTTCCTTGGACTTTATAGCCTCCCATGATATTTTTTGATTGAGGAGTGAGTCCTAGATGTCCCATTACAGGAATCTCAGACGAAACAAGGGCTTCTATCATTGATGTACGAGAAGACCCTCCCTCTATCTTTACTGCGTCAACTTTACCCTCTTTTATAAATCGTCCTGCATTAGCTAAAGTGTCCTCTACTGAAATGTGGTAGCTCATATATGGCATATCTGCAATAACTAGACAGTTTGGCTTAGCCCTCGTAACTGCCTTTACATGGTGCATCATTTCGTCAACAGTTATAGACAAAGTATCTTCGTAACCCAATACAACCTGTGCTAGAGAGTCTCCAACTAAAATTATATCTATTTCTGCTTCTGATATGGCTTTTGAAGAAGGGTAGTCAAATGCTGTCATCATAGAAATGACCCTCTTGCTTTTAAGTTCTAATATATTTGGTACTGTAATTTTCATAACCTCTCCGCCTTATTGGTCGAAGGATTTAATAATTCTATACAATTCTACTATGAATTTGAGATTTGAAAAGATAAGATATACCTTCAAGGTGGAAATATTACATATTTAACATTAGAAGCTCTTGAAAGTGCCTGTAAGTCCTGCATAAACTGTACCCTTTCAGTAACCAGAAAAAATGTAGTGGTTAGTAGGGGTAATAGAAATGCACAGCTATTCATAATTGGAGAAGGTCCAGGAAAGAATGAAGATGAAACCGGACTTCCTTTCGTGGGTAGAGCGGGGAAACTGTTAGACCAGATACTCGAAAGCGTAGGTCTTGATAGCAATAAGGATGCTTATATATCAAATATGGTCAAATGCCGACCTCCCGAAAACAGAAAACCCTCCATAGATGAGGTTGATTCCTGTAACCCCTGGCTGAAAGAGCAATTGAGAATTGTGAATCCTAAAATAACCCTCCTTGTCGGAGCAACTGCCCTAGAGGGAATACTTGGTATTAAACAGGGTATTTCTAAAGTTAGAGGGTCATGGATAAAAGAAGGAGGGATGTTATATATGCCAATCTTCCATCCA
>CAYTJO010000142.1:1368-2881 GCA_964438215.1 uncultured Rhodospirillaceae bacterium | reverse complement strand
AACTTTGAATGACATGAAAGAGTTTAAGATTAAGCTAGAGTCCTTCAGTTAGAGAACTCCTCTTTATTATTTAAGACCAAGGAAATGAAAATAAATAGACTTGCTGTAACAATATTTGTGTTGAACGCTTCCCCAAGAAGTAGGACCCCTCCAGTAACACCAATTATAGGTACTATGTAGTCAATCGTAGATACGAGGACAGCACTAACCCTTTGTATAAGCCAAGTGAAAGAATAAAATGCTCCTAAATTAAAAAGAACTATGATAGCTAATCTAACTCTTTGACTTGAGTCAAGAGAACTAACTCCTACACCCGAAGCAAGGTAAATGACTAAAGAAAGAAAAACTGGTACTGGGTACTGAAAGGCCAACCATGTACCGGTTTTGTATCTAGGTGCATATTTCCTATTTAAAACTGTTCCAAGTGCAATGGCCTGGACACCCAAGAAAGCTAGTGAGCCTCCTAAATAAATATTTCCTTGGTCTACCAATCCTGTTTCTTTTGTTATAAATAAATAAGCTAAGCCCATAAACCCTGTGATGATTGCTATATATTTAAGTTTTGATACTTCTTCTTCTTTGAGTAAAATCTTTATCCATATGATCGTAAATACCGGGGCGGAACTTACCATAAGGGTCACTAACCCAGAAGAAATGTGTTGCAAAGCGTAGATAAAAGACCACCCCACTACAAATATTGACACAAAGCCAGTTAATGCAGCTTGTTTTAGCATTCTTCTACTAACCTTTTCTTTGTTACTTAAGAGAAAGTAAGAGGCCATCAAGGCTGCAACTAATGTAATCCGAATAGTCACAAGAAATATTTCGTTTACCCCTTCAACAAGAAGACTCCTTGTTATTACATTTCCAGTTCCCCACATAAAAGCAGGGCAAAGGATTACAACTACTGTTTTTAGCAAGGAGGGTCTCTCTTTATCTATATTTCGATCGACTATCATTACTGGAACAGACTACTAGTATTCTTGCCTTATCGTTTAGTTCAAATAATAATTAAGGTATAATAGTGTTTACGGGAGCTTTAGAAGGCTGAGAGGATGTAAATCGACCGTTATACCCTTTAGGTAATGCTAAACAGGAAATTTATACTCTCGCCACAACTGCTCAGATAAGGAGAGGGTGTCTTGGATTACATCATAATAATTAGCGTTCTTATAAGTTTTTTGTTTTTAACCTCAAAGCTTTCGGTAGGTTCTAATAAAGAGTTCTTTGTCTTAACAGGTTCTCAGAAAACTCTTACACTATCTTTGAGTTTTTTTGCAAGTGGGATGGGGATTTGGATATTAACATCTCCAGCTGAAGTTGGGTGGTATGGTCTGGGTCCAGATGTATACGGCTATGCTCTTTCTGCTGCCACACCTTTTGCTCTATTGTACTTTGTAGGACCAAAAATTTCTACGCTTATCCCAGACGGCACAACATTGGCAGAATTTATAGCATTAAAACATGGGCGGTCTGCACAGATATTAGCCTCTGTTGTCGCAGCAATATACAT
>CAYTJO010000142.1:0-1358 GCA_964438215.1 uncultured Rhodospirillaceae bacterium | reverse complement strand
TCCTTCAAGGACTAGTTATAATTACCATACTTCTTGTATTATTAATTTTTTGGTTTTTTAAAAATGGTCCCCAACAGCTTCTAGAGTTAAGCTCCTACGGAGGAATGACCTCTAGTAGTAGCTTCAGTATTCAATCAGCAATTGCGGTAATACTAGCTGTTACTGCTGCGGAAATATTCTCCCAGGGGTATTGGCAGAGAACATTCTCTGCACAAAAGGTGGGGTCCTTAAAAGTTGCTTGCATTTTCGCTGGTATTGGTTGTTTCGTAACTGTCTTGATCTTGGGTTTTGCAGGAACTGTAGGTGCAGGAATGGGAATAGAGAATCCTTCATTAAGTTTTATAGGACTGCTGGAAGGATATATATTTATTAGTTACTTTTTACTTATACTCGGAGTTTGCTTGGTAACCTCGAGTGTTGATACGTTGGAAAATGCAATAGCTGCAACCATCTCAGTTGATTTTTTGAGAACTTCCAAGCTACAAACATCGAGAATTATTACAGTGGCTATAGTCCTTGTAACCATACTCTTGTCATTAGCTGTTAAAAATATCTTTAGTGTTTTCCTTGTAGCAGATTTGCTAGCAACTTCATTGGTTGTTCCTGCTTTGCTTTATTTAAATAAAAAATCCAATAACATCAGTTTAATTGTTCCTTTTGTTCTGGGGTTAGCGGGGGGACTTTTGTACAGAGCAATATTTATCGACTTATCATCTAACCCGGGAGGCTTATTTGTACCAACTAATAACTACGGCCTGGCCGATTTAAACACCTTTTTAGTAACTCTAGTTTTTTCTGCTATATCTGCATTTCTTCTAGGAAGAAAGCCTTCTAATATCTAAGTTTACTCAAATTTTATACAGCGATAGAGTTGAGGAGTTCTTTTATTTTCAATAGGTTCTTATATACTAAAACCTCCTCTGTCATAGAGTTTACACTGTCCAATATGTCCTGAGACCAAACTTCCTTTAACGGAACAACATCTACTCTAACAAAAAAAAGGCTACTCTCTTTGGTTAAGGGCGCTGTGGTTTGTGTCTCCACCCTGAGATATAGACTTTCTAGACCTCTTAGGTCTGGCTTCTTATACTCGGGATAATTACTTAGAGAGGAGCTTGTTGTAATTGTCCAAATCCACCTAATAATTTTCTGCTTCTGCATAACGTTTGATATTTTGGAACTTGCTTTGAGTAACTGTTCTCCGTCACCAACAGGTTGGTGTAAGGATTTAAGGCCTTGGCCAAGCTTCTTAGTTGGAACCCAATAGCTTGGGAAACAGAAACATATTGAAGATAATTTCCCGTTATACATAATTGCAATATCTTCTTCGAGTTGTAAAGCCACCTCTTTTATGTTGC
>CAYTJO010000141.1:3907-4264 GCA_964438215.1 uncultured Rhodospirillaceae bacterium | reverse complement strand
CCACAAAGGCGTTAACCCAGACGAAGTCGTCGCTATTGGTGCAGCTATTCAGGGGGCCGTTTTATCTGGAGATGTGAAAGATGTCTTGTTATTAGATGTAACGCCACTTTCCCTAGGAATAGAGACATTAGGAGGTGTTTTTACGAGGTTGATAGAAAGAAATACTACTATACCAACTAGAAAAGGCCAAACATTTTCTACAGCTGAAGACAATCAACCTGCGGTAACTATAAGAGTTTTTCAGGGAGAAAGAGAAATGGCCAAAGATAATAAAGCTCTTGGACAATTTGATTTAGTAGGTATTCCTCCTGCACCTAGAGGTGTTCCTCAAATTGAAGTTACTTTTGATATAGATGC
>CAYTJO010000141.1:0-3897 GCA_964438215.1 uncultured Rhodospirillaceae bacterium | reverse complement strand
GGGAAAGAACAACAAATTCAGATACAAGCATCAGGAGGGTAGTCAGAAGCTGATATAGACAAAATGGTAAATGAAGCTCAAACACACGCTGAAGAAGACAAGTCTAAAAAGGAATCAGTAGAAACTAGAAATCAAGCAGATAGCATTATTTATTCAACAGAAAAAAGTCTAACAGAACATGGGGAGAAGCTCGAAGCAAAAGATAAGGAAAGCATAGAAAATGCAATCGAGGACTTAAAAGAAAGTCTTAAAAATGAAAATGCAGATGCAGCTGACATTAAGGCTAAATTAGAGGCATTAAATACTGCTGCAATGAAGTTAGGAGAAATTATGTATAAACAAAATCCTCAAAATCAAAAAGCAGAAGGAGAACAGACAACTAATACAGATAGTAAAGCTTCAGAAAAAGATGCTAAAGAAAATAAAGATGAGAATGTAGTTGATGCTGACTTTGAAGAAGTTGAAGAAGATTCTGAAAAAAAAAGTAGTTAATCCTGAATATAAATTAAAATGAGAGACTACTATGAAATATTAGGCGTAAGTAAAAATGCTGATGATGCATCTCTCAAAAGAGCATACCGTGATCTGGATATGAAATATCACCCTGATAGAAATCCTGATAATAAAGAAGCAGCAGATATGTTTAAAGAGGCTAGTCAAGCATACGAAGTTTTAAAAGACAAAGATTAAAGATCTGCATATGATAATTATGGTCATGATGCATTCGAGGGAGGCGGAACAGGACCAGGAGGTTTTTCTGGATTTCAGGGTGGCGGGTTTTCAGATATTTTTGAGGATTTATTTAGCGAGTTTACAGGAGGATCAAGAAGATCTAATGCTACTTCTAATAATAGAGGGTCAGACCTAAGATATAATTTAGCTGTAAATTTATCAGAGGCTTATTCAGGAATAAAAAAAACCATTAAGATTAGGGCACCATCTAAATGTGATCTTTGTAATGGAATCGGGTCTTCTGGAGGTGAAGCTAGTATATCTACTTGTCCAACTTGTCAAGGAACTGGAAAAGTAAGAGCCAGCCAAGGATTTTTTACAATTGAAAGAACTTGTCATGCTTGTTCAGGAACAGGAAGAACAATAACAAACCCATGTAAAAAATGTTCAGGATCAGGAGTGATTAACAAAGAAAAATCTCTTTCAGTAAAAATACCCCCAGGAGTAGATGAGGGAACTAGGATTAGGATTGGAGGAGAAGGAGAGGCAGGGAGAAATTCTGGCCCCGCAGGTGATTTGTATATATATGTAAATATGGTGAATAGTAATATTTTTAATAGAGAAGGGGAGCATTTATTTTTAAATGTTCCTGTGGATATTTACACTGTTACTAACGGAGGGAGTATTGAAGTACCTTCACCAAATGGGAAAAAAATTAGAATTAGTTTATCTCCAGGAACACAAAACGGAAAAAGATTTAGATTGAAGGGAAAAGGAATGCCGGTTCTACAAAGTAGAAATTATGGAGATTTATATGTAGAAGCTGAAATAGAAACTCCTGTAAATTTATCTAATAGACAAAAAAAAATTATTGCAGAGTTTAACGATACTTTGGAAGATAATAATAACCCAAAAGTTAAAAAATATAAAAACTTTTTAAAGGATTATTAATTGGATATGAAAAAGAATAAAGAAATAAAAGTAGGTATTGTTGGTGTTGCAGGAAAGATGGGACAAGCAATAGCTAGTTTAGCAATTAACGATCCTA
This sequence comes from uncultured Rhodospirillaceae bacterium, assembly GCA_964438215.1. Classification (GTDB taxonomy): domain Bacteria; phylum Pseudomonadota; class Alphaproteobacteria; order TMED109; family TMED109; genus JAYYAX01. The sequence continues at coordinate 2,177 of CAYTJO010000141.1, read as the reverse complement.
AAATGTCTTTAAATGCAGGGAGTGAATATTCGAAACATAAATTAATGGGAGTAGATGTTGGACTCATGATAGGATACAAACCTATAAATATTTTCATTACTGACAATATAAAAAGTTTTTTTAAAGATCTAGACGTAGTCATAGAGTTCGGCTTAGAGGAAGCAACAATTAAGTTTTTGAAAGAAGCAAGCGAAAATAAGGTCGCATTTTTGTCAGGAAGCACTGGTTTATCTTCCAATACTTTAAAGTTGATGAAAAAGTTATCAAAAAATATTCCAATTTTATGGTCGCCTAATATGAGTATTGGAGCTAATCTTTTAAAGGAAATAGCAGGTCAAATGGCATCTAAATTAGGAAGTGACTTCGATATTGATATCACAGATGTTCATCACAAAAATAAAAGAGATATTCCTTCTGGAACAGCTCTTTCAATTAAGGAAGAAGTCGAGCAAAAACTAAGAAATAAAAATCTTAAAAAGGATATAGGCGTCTCTACAATTAGAGCAGGAGACTCTACAGGAGAACACAGTGTTATATTTTCTGGGAAAGGGGAGAGAATAATAATCAAGCACTTATCAACTTCTAGAAATATATTTGCTCAAGGTGCTATAGAAATAGCTAAATGGTTGTACAAAAAGAAAGCTGGATATTATACGATGAAGGATTTTTTAGCTGTTAAAAGTTAAATGACGCTCTCTTTTTATTAAAGCTTTTTTAATAATCTTTGCTAAAGCGGCTAACTCTTTAACATTAAGAAATTTCCCTACTTTTACAGAATTTCCCCTAGAGATAATACTCAAATACTGTGTTCTTCTATCTGAATATACTTTTAGTCTTAGCCAAGTAGGCTCTATTTCTTTTTCCACTTTCTCTCCATTTTTATTTACATTTATTACAAACAACTTATTTTTAAGAATAATTCTGTCATATATTTTTGATTTTATTTTATATTTATTAAAAGCATAATATAATAAACCAAAATCTATAAATAAAAATATAGATACTGGCCATGCCCCTATCAGAATAAAATATAGTGATGCAAAAGCCGTAGTAAAAAAAAAAACTAAAAAAAAAATAATTAACGTGAATAAAGTTAAAGATTTATTAGGATAAATCTTCAAATTCAGAAAATATGAGGAATTATTTTTAAGCATAAAATATATATGGTTATTATATAATACATAGCTAAGAAAAAATTAAAAATTTATAATTTGACTCTAGAAAATAATATTAAGCCTAATAAAAGAAAAATAAGAATTGTTGCCATTCCTGCTTTTTGACTTGCAAAGATTGTTGTAAAAGATGCTACTAAAAATGGACCAAGAAAATTTGTTATTTTTCCTGAAGTTGCATAAACTCCAAATAGTGAGTTAATATTATTTGGATTAGACAAGCTTATTAGTGCTGTTCTGCTGCTAGACTGAATAGATCCTATAAATAGACCTAGCATAGTTCCAAAAATCCAAAAATAAATCTTGCTTTTGATAAATAGAATAAGCAAACATATTAATATTAGAAAAGTTAAAGAAATAATAATTACTTTTTTAATACCAATTTTATCTTCTATAAATCCAAAGGCATATGCACCTAAAGCAGCAGTAACATTTATAGCAATTCCAAAAATAATAATATCATTAAAGCTAAAATCAAATGTACCAGTTGCATAAATGCCTCCAAAGCTAAATAAGGTAATAAGCCCATCTGTATAAAGCATTCGAGAAACAAAAAAAATTAATTTATTTTTATCTTTGCTTATTTTTTTTAGGTTTTTTAAAAAGTCTAAAAATAAATACTTTCTATTTATGGAAAGTTTATTATTTTTGCAATGCAATAAAAAAGGCAAGCTGAAAATCAAAAACCATAAACCTACTAAAGGTCCGCAAATTCTTACATTCTCATATTCTGCTTGATTTAATTTAAATAAAGACTGTTCGGGGATTAAAAAAAGAATCAATATAACTATTAAACAAAAAATACCTCCTAAATATCCAGATGCCCAAGCTTTTCCTGAAAACTCCCCATATTTTTTATTACCTTTAAAATTAATTAACTGGGAGTTGTAAAACGCTTGTCCTATTTCAAAAAAAATGTTTGCTAGCATAATAATTCCAAGAAATAGTAATATATTTATATTTTTTTCTGCAAACCAGAGAGAAAAAGAAAATACTACTACTATT
>CAYTJO010000140.1:2145-4276 GCA_964438215.1 uncultured Rhodospirillaceae bacterium | reverse complement strand
AAAAATTTATCAAAAATGCTAGATAAAAATATTTTTTTTGTTACGTCAACTGGAACAGAAATAGGTAAGACATTTCTTTCTGTAAAAATAATAGAATATTTCTTAAAGAAAAATATAACTATAGATCCATATAAGCCAATTTTAAGTGGTTTTGATAAAAAAAAATTACATAAAACAGATAGCGGAAGACTATTGATAGCAGCTAAAAAAAAATCTTCTTTAATTAATATTAAAAAAATAACACCTTGGTTATTCAAAAAACCTTTAGCTCCTTCAATATCTGCTAAATATGAAAACAAAAATATATCATACAAAGAATTGAAAAACTGGTGCTCAAATAAGAAAAAGCTTTCTATGTGTAATTATTTATTATTTGAAGGCGCTGGAGGTTTAATGGTTCCTATAGAAAGAAAGAAAACATTTATTAATCTTTTTAAAGATTTAAAATCACCTGTTGTTTTGGTAGTAGGAAACTATTTAGGTACTATAAGTCATACTCTAAGTGCTATTAATAATTTAATCAACCATAATATAGATATAATAAATGTAGTATTTAATGAAGGAAATAAAATAGAAAAAAATTATTATGATAACCTAGAGTTACTTAAGAGCAGTATTAAATCTAAAATTTTAATCAGGTGTTTTTCTAATAATACTGATTTACATAATGATCAAGTCAGTAAGATTGCAAACGACATAGTAAGGTATTTTAAAAAAATGGCTTAAAAGTTGCTTATTTAGACTATGTTTAAATTACACTGTTTAAATAGAAACTATCTTAGTAGTTTTTTTATAATGTGTGCTATGCTCACTTTTAATAAAGCTAGTTATTCTCAACCTTTCAATACTCTAATAGATAAAATATTGTTACAAGATGAAAGTATTAATACTTCTAAAACTATCATAAAAAAAAATAAAAATGATTTATCCTCAACCAGATCTTTGTACACACCTAAGTTGAATTTAACATTACCTGTAGGAAGAGAAATATTAGTAAATAATGATAGCAATAATACAGACTTAAATTATTATGAAATTGACGCAAAAATTACTCAAAATATTTATGACTTTGGAGCAACAAGTAGTAAGATTGATATAGCTAAAAATCAGCTAGAACTATCAGAAATATCTAGTAAAAATGTTAAAAGTAATAAAATATTAGAGGCTTTGGCAGCTTATTTAAATTACATGAAAACATTCAACATTTTAAAATATGCTAAAGAATCTGAAAAAAGAATAAAAACAGTAACAAGATTAGAAAATGAAAAGGTTAATAGAGGTGCAGGATTAGCTTCAAATGTTCTGCAATCAAAAGCAAGGTTGGCGGGGGCAAGATCAACTAGAGTTAGATTTGAGGGTGATTTAGCAATTGCAAAAAATAGATTTTTCAATGTATTTAGGGAAATTCCTAAAAGTTTTTCTACATTTAGTGAACCTAGTTTGCCAGTTAATTTATTACCTGCTTCTGAAGAGGCAGCTATAAAAATAGCTAGAGAAAATAATATTGCTTTAAAAATTAGTAACATAAATTTAAAAAACTCTAAAACTAAAATCAAGGGAAGTAAGGCTAAATTTTTACCTTCACTAAAAGCTACAGCCCAATATAAAAATAAAAGAAATGTTTCAGGACTTGATGGTACAGAAATAGATCATATTTATAAGCTTGAAATGAGTTATCCCATTTCCATTGGAGGTCCTTTTGGTTTTTTCTATAAAGAAAATGCAGATTACAAGTCTTCTATGAATCAATATATGATAACAAAATATAGTCATGATAAATTAGAAAGAAATTTAGAAGAAAGTGTAAGAAATTCATGGCAAACAAAAAATATTGCTAAACAAAATTATGAATACCTAGATAATCAAGCAAATATTTCAGGAGAGTTTTTTGATTTGGCTATGAAAGAAGTCAAACTAGGTAATAGGCAATTAATTGATATATTGTCATCTGAAACTGCTTTTATAAATGCTAAAAGTGCAGCAGAAAATGCAAAAACAGAATATCAACTAGCTGTCTATCAATTATTATTTGCTGTAGGAGTTTTAGATGAAAAAGTTTTTAAGAATGATCAAGTAAAAATTATTGATGATAAAAAAATAATTACCAAAAATTACAAAAAAAAATCAAAAA
>CAYTJO010000140.1:0-2135 GCA_964438215.1 uncultured Rhodospirillaceae bacterium | reverse complement strand
TAGGGATAATAAAGCTAGCATTAAAAATGATAATGAAGTTATTTCAAAAAAAAAATATAAAAACTAAAAAAACTTTAAAAAGCAAAAATAAGTCTAAAGAAAAAACAGCTAAAATTAAAGAACAAAAACCTTCTATAAATAATAAAAAAATAGATAAAAATAAAATCAATAAAGATGGTTCAACTAAATCAGAATTGCATAATAAAAATTTATCAGAAAGCAATTTAAAACCTATAACTTTAATTGAAAACAGGAATCTATTAGTAAAGGATAATAAAAATAATACAAAAAATTTAGTTCTAGTTAGAAAAAGTGATAATTCTTTTGATGAACCAAAAGAAATAATAGTTAATAATCAGACGTCTAATTCTCTTATTGAGAATATACAAGATAGAGAAGAATTAATAAAAAATAATGATGTAGTAGGATATAAAATTCAGTTTGGGGCATTTGGAAAGTTTTCTAATGCTGATAAGTTTCTTAGTGAGTTGATGAATATGGACATTGAGCAAGTAAAACTTATAATAGAAGAAGATTTTAATACTGGATTATTTAAGATAAAAAGTGTGAAAAGTTATAGCAAGGATCAAGGTAAAAATATTTGTAATAATTTTAAAAATATAAATATTAATTGTATATTATCTCAAATTTGATAATCCTATAAAATCCAGTATTATAGTCGTTTATATGTATATAAACTATGGCAAAAGAAGATATAAATTCCCAATCTGAAATTACTAAGACAGATACTAAAAATTCTTTAGAAAAGAATATAGAAATTGCGCAAGCACTTAATCAGGAAGAATTAAATAATTTATCTACTCCATCTAATTTGGAGTTGTTGCCTCCTGATGATAATACACAAGAAAGTTCAGGAGCTCCAAGTGAGCAAACACAGTTAGATAATGAACAAAGCTTGCCAAATGAGCAAGATGTAGGGGAGGTTATAAGTGCAGATGATTTAGAAGGCGCTAGTGATGATGCTAGTCCACAAGAAGGTGTAAGTGATGATTGTCCTGAAGAGAGCATAATAGCTGAAGGTGTTCCTCCAGAGGATCAAACGATCAATGGTTCTCCAACTCAAGGATTCGTAGAATCTGAAATCCAAATAAGCGAAGAAAATAATGTACAAAATTTACCTCCAGAAACTACTGAGCAGACTGGAGAACCTGCTTTTGCTGACTCAGATAGTCAACAAGTAATAGATGATCAGCCGGATATACAAGATAATATAATTGAGCCAGAAGAAAGTATTGCTAATGCTGGACCGCTAGATCTTTCTCCAGATAACTTGCAAACTCAAGAAACAGTTATAGCTCAAAATGGCCCAGAAGAATCTGCAGATGAAGGGTCACCAGTACAAACTGTTTTACAGACTTCTGAAGATGAGGAAGTGCAAGAAGATCAAATAGATGATGTTGCACAATTAATTCCTGAACAAACTCAGACGAATGGTAATCCATCAGAGGTTGTCGGAGAAGGTCAGCAGATAGATGTTGCTCTAAATATAGTAGGGCCTTCAGAAGGGGTTTCAACAGGTAATCCATTAGAAGAGGAAATACAAATTACAAATAATATACAATTAGCCGAGGTTTCAGATACTTCACAAATAAACCCCGAAAATGTTCCTAGTGATGGAAATCCTCAGGAAGGATTGTTAGCAGAAGCTATTAGTGAAGTACAAGATGATTCAATACCACCAGTAGAAACTGTTTTAGCAGGAGATCCATTGCAAGGAGAATCTGTAGAAGGTATTACAGATCAACAAATAGAATTAGCAGAAATACTTCCACAAGCGCCAAAAGAAGAAGGTGTGCAAGACTATATTAATGAAGTAGCTAAGCTTTGGCAGCATTACAAGCAGGCAAAGATGCAGTTAAAGAAGTATCAACTAATTCTGAGGAGATTAATGAATTGGCATTTAACCTTGGAGAAAACTTAATTAATGACATAAATAATAAAATAGAGTCCATTCAAGAAACAATAAAAGAAAAAGAATTACAAATAGCTGAAGCTCCAACTGCGACAGAAGAACAGCAGGTAGCTGAAGCTCCAACAACAACAGAGGAACAGCAGGTAGCTGAAGCACCAAAAACAACAGAGGAAAAACAAGAAGCGGAAGCTCCAACGAAGAC
>CAYTJO010000139.1:3837-4290 GCA_964438215.1 uncultured Rhodospirillaceae bacterium | reverse complement strand
TGCTAAAGTCAGAATTAATTTCTTCCAACTCAAAAACATCATCATAGGGTACATTTGCTTCAGCCAGTAAAACATTCATATGACCTGGCATTCTTCCTGCAACAGGGTGAATTGCAAAATTGACTCTAATATTTTCTTTTTTTAATAAATCACACATTTCTTTTAAAATATGCTGAGCTTGAGCAACAGCCATACCATAACCAGGAACAATAATGATGCTTTCAGAATTTCTCATAATGAAGGATGCATCTGTTGCTCCTCCAGATTTTACATTTTTATCTAAATTATTTTTATTTTCAGTATTAGAAGTTTCACCAAATCCACCTAAAATAACACTTACAAATGATCTATTCATTGCTCTGCACATAATATAAGATAGAATTGCTCCAGAACTACCTACTAAAGCACCAACTATAATTAAGGATATATTTTCTAGAGTAAAACCTATTCATG
>CAYTJO010000139.1:0-3688 GCA_964438215.1 uncultured Rhodospirillaceae bacterium | reverse complement strand
AGAGACTACCACAGGCATATCTGCACCGCCTATGGGTATAATTATTAAAATGCCCAGTAAAAATGATAATATGGCTAAAAGAATAAATATATTTATTTCTTGATTAACTACAAAAAAATAAATTAATAAGATAATTAACCCAGCAAAAGATGCATTTACAAAATGCTGAAATTTGAATGTAATTGGATTTCCAGACATAATACCTTGTAGTTTAGATAAAGCTATAACTGAACCTGAAAATGTAATAGCACCAACAACTAACCCTATTGACATTTCAATTGCACTAATGAGTTTAATTTTATCTTCCACTAAAATATTAAATTTTTCTGGAGCTAAGAATGCTCCTGCTGCAACTAAAACAGCAGCCAGTCCTACTAGACTATGAAATGCAGCAACTAATTGAGGCATAGCTGTCATTTTTATTTTTAATCCAAGAATGCTACCAATTAAACCCCCTAATAATATTGCACTGAATAAATAGGTGAAGTTAGAACTATTAGGTTGTATTACTAAAGTAGTAATAGCAATAAACATACCTAAGATCCCAAATATATTACCTCTTCTAGAACTTTCAGGTGATGATAATCCTTTTAATGCTAAAATAAATAGAACAGAAGAGATTAAATAAAAAATGGCAGATAAATTAGAGTCAAGCATTATTTATTTTTCTTCTTGTACATTGATAACATTCTTTGAGTAACAACAAAGCCACCAAAAATATTTATACTTGCAATGACAGTTGCAACGTATCCTAAAATAATCGACCAATCTGCTCCACCTGAGTTACTGGTAAGAATATCACTTTCTAAACATAAAAGTGTTAGGCTACCTATTATTATTATCCCTGAAATAGCATTAGTAACACTCATCAGGGGTGTGTGTAATGCAGGAGTAACTGCCCACACCACAAAATATCCTACAAATATTGCCAAAACAAATATAATAAAGTTAATTAATGAAGGGTCCACGTTATGCATTTTTTTTTCCCTCAAAAAAGTTTTCTGTTTTTTTTCCGTCCTTAATTATAATAGATTTTGTTAGTAATTCATCATCAGAGTTAATATCAAAAATTTTATTTTCTTTCATAAAAGTTGAAATAAAATTTAATATATTTTTAGAATATAAAGAACTAGCGTCAAAAGCTACTAAACTTGGTAAATTAGTAGGAGAGTTTATGATTACTTTTTCTACTATGACCTCTTGTCCAAATTTTCCTCCTTCAGTATTTCCGCCCGATGCACCTGCTAAATCAATTATAACACTTCCTAGTTTCATATGTTGTAATGTTTTTTTTTCAATAAGGATAGGAGCTTTTTTTCCAGGTATCATTGCAGTGGAGATAATAATATCCATATCTTTCGCGCATTCATGGATTTTAGTCTTTTGTTTTAATTTATATTCTTCACTCATTTCTTTTGCATAGACTGAATTTTTTTCAATTCTATTCTCATCCTCCTCAACTTTTATAAATTTTGCTCCTAAACTTTTTACTTGATCTTCTACCTCAGGTCTTACGTCAAACGCTGATACAACACAGCCTAATCTTTTTGCAGTTGCTATAGCTTGCAAGCCTGCAACTCCTGCTCCCAAAACAAGACATTTAGTAGGAATTATTGTTCCTGCCGCAGTCATCATCATCGGAAAAGCTTTTTTAAATATATTACTAGCTAATATCACTGCTTTATATCCAGCTAGGTATGCTTGAGAGGATAATACATCCATAGATTGAGCTCTACTAATTCTAGGTAAAAGATCTAAAGAGATTACATTAATTTTGTTAATAGTGAGATTTTTTAAATCCCTGTAGTTTTCATAGGGATTAAAAGTTCCTAAAACTATTAGGTTCTGTTTTGAGTAATTTATAATACTTTGCTCTGGTATGGATGAAACTAAAAGCAGAATATCTAATTCTTTAATTATATCTAATTTTTTATCTTTTAATTGAGCGCCAGCTTCTTCATAAGACTCATTTGAAAAACTTGAGTTAATACCAGAGTTTTTCTCTATTAAAACAGAAAATCCAAGGTTAATTAATTTTTTACAAGTTTCAGGAGAAATAGCAATTCTATCTTCTCCATCATTCATCTCTTTCAAAGAACCTATAATCATTTTATTAAATTTTATTCACCAGGAATTTTAAGGTCAGAAATTTGATTCATTTGGTCAAGTTTGTTGATTAAACCAGCTAGACCTATTTGATCTAAAATCATTGCAAAGTCATTTTTTTTAGTGCGTAATAGGCTCACTCCTTCAACTTGCATATCTATCACTTTAGGTATATCTTTTCTTTCTCTTATTCTCCAAACTATATTTGTAGATGGATAATCTGGAGACTCTATTGTAGAATATACAAACGCATCTTTTTTCTTAATTTCTTTATTATTAACAGTAAAAACTTGTCCTTTGTATGTACCTAATTGAGATGAATAAATTTTTACTATATGTAATTCAAAAACTTCCGAAAACTTATTTAGTTGCTCAACAGAAGCATTTTTAGTAACTTTACTTCCTAAAATTACTTTTGATATTAATTTCATATCAAACTTTTGCTGAAGCAAGTTTTGTAACTCATTCTTTCTTTTTTGTTTATCATCTACTGGTATTTTTAAAATTTTTATTGCTTGGTTGCCTATATCTATAACAAAGGATTTTGCTTTTTCAGAGTCTAGGCTAAACAATGAATTTGAAAAAAGAAAAAAAATTAAAAATAAATACTTAAATAAAAATTTCATAACACCTCTTTTTTATTCAACATCAAATTCCTGAAAAGGATCAGTTTTATTAATATTCTGATTTCTGATCATACTGCTTCTTCTTTCTAAGTAAAGACTTCTTAAAGTTGCATAGAAGTCTACAGAGGTAGCATTAAGATTGTCTATTTTTTCTAAATTTTGCTCTCTGAAATCAACTCCTTTTAAGGCCATCCCTATCCAAATCCATTGATCTTTATCATTTCTTTCTAATGCCAGTGTTACTGGATCAGCATACAAAGAAGTAATTTTCCCCATCGCATCTCTTAGAGTACTAGGCCCCAAGAAAGGAAGCACTAAATACGGACCAGGTCCTACCCCATGAACGGCTAAAGTTTGACCGAAGTCTTCTTTTTGTTTTTCAAATCCTACTTCAGTTGCTACGTCAAAAACCCCAAATATTCCAAGTGTAGAATTAATTAAAAATCTTGCTATTGTATTACCAGTATTCTTGAAGTCACCTTGTAGTGCTGCATTAATTGATGACCAAGGTTCAGTAAGATTACTCAAAAAGTTTCTAACACCTGTTCTAATTTCAGAAGGAAAGATAAACCTATACCCTTTAGCTAATGGAGAAAGCAAATATTTATCAAACTTTAGATTAAAAGCAAATGTTCCTCTGTTAAGGTTTTCCCATGGATCTTCGGCCTCTGGAGTTTTATCGACTATTGCATTATTTTTGTTTACCGAACAGTTTGTACTAAATACGAAAGATACCAGAATTAATACTTTAAAAAAAACTTTTAAACCATGCATCGTCATTTTTAAATTTTATATATTTATTTATATATTATCAATAACTTTATTTAGATTTATCGAAACCTCCTCCACCTGGAGTGTTTATAATAATAGAATTTCCTTTTTTTACTTTAATTTGACTAGAGGATGGCTTTTTTTTTAAAAAATTTCGTCTTTCAAGTAGTTTTTTCCTGTTTTTC
>CAYTJO010000138.1:0-4358 GCA_964438215.1 uncultured Rhodospirillaceae bacterium | reverse complement strand
GGCATTATCTTTTCCTACACCATCATAAACAACTACAACTCCTTCTCCATAAGTAAGTGCTTTAACTTTTTCTACAAAGTTATCAGTTTTATACATTATGACCTCATCACACCCATATTTTTTAGCCAAATTAGCCTTTTCTGAACTTCCGACTGTTCCAATTACACGGGCACCGATAGTTTTAAGCCATTGACATGCTATTAATCCTACCCCGCCTGCAATAGCATGAAAAAGCACTGTATGATTTTTATCTACCTTAAACAATCTCTCTACCAGATATTCTACTGTCATACCCTTTAACATAATGGCAGCAGCTTGATCATCTCTAATGTTTTCCGGTAATTTGACTATTTTTTCTTCTTCTATATTTCTGTGAGTAGAGTAACTTCCTAATGCCATCACATAAGAAACCCTTTCTCCTAATTTGAAGTTGGCAACATTTTCTCCAACATCAACAATAATCCCGGAAGCCTCCATTCCAATACCAGTTGGTAAGGGCAAAGGATATAAACCTGACCTATGATAAGTATCAATATAGTTTACTCCTACAAATGTATGTTTAATAGTAACCTGTCCTGAAGATGGAGCGGGAAGAGTTAAGTCTGTCCAAATCATTTTTTCTGGACCTCCAATTTCATTAACTTTTATTGCTTTTATTTGAAGTGGCATAAAATTTAAATCCTTTTAAAAAATTTTTATTTATACTACTATTCTATATATCTAACTTTCTATGTCTAGAGCTAAAGAATGGGGCTATTTTATAAAAAACATATATTTTTTTGTACTAACCAAAGAAAGGACAAGAACAAACGTTCTTGCGGAAGTTCTAAAGTTACTGATTTAAGAAAATATATGAAAGATAAAATTAAGTCTTTAGGGATTAAAGAGGTTAGAGTAAATAGCTCTGGTTGCTTAAATAGATGCAAAAAAGGGCCTCTGATGTTAGTATATCCTGAAGGAATATGGATGAAAGTTACAAATAAAACGGATATAGATCTAGTCATAGAAGAATATATTAAAAAAAATAATGTAATAAAAAAACTCTTAATAACTAATTGAAATGTACGATACTATATTTGCTCCCGTAACCTCAATAGGGCCTTCAGCAGTATCAGTTTTTAGAGTTTCTGGAAAAAACAGCAAACGCATTTTAAGGGCCCTGATTAAAAATAGAAAACTTCCAATAAAAAGAAAGCTAATACTAAAAAAAATTTATTACCCCAAAGTTAAAAAAGAAATTTTAGATTTATGTTTAATATGCTGGATGCCTAAGCCAAATAGCTTCACCGGAGAAGACTGCTTTGAAATACACTGTCATGGAGGTAATGCAACTAGCCAAGCTTTCATAAATGTTTTTTCTAAAATTAAAGGCTTAAGGTTTGCAGAAGCAGGAGAGTTTTCACAAAGGGCACTTATTAATGGAAAAATTGATTTAATAAAAGCAGAGGCAATAAATGAAATAATTATAGCTGAAACAGAAAAACAAAGAAACCTATCTATAAAACAACTAAGCAAAGGTTTAACAATTCCTGTAAATTTGTGGAGAGATGTAATGATAAATTCTCTCTCTCAAATAGAAGCAACTATAGATTTTTCTGATGAAGACGGAGTTCCTATGCAAATCAATATTAATAAAGATTTACAAAAAATACTAAAGCAAATAAGAGCTGTTTTAAAAGAGGGCGATAGATATGATTTGATTTCAAGCGGCTTAAAAGTTACTTTTACGGGGCCACCTAACTCAGGAAAATCAAGTTTATTTAATTTTATAATACAAAAAGAAAAATCTATAGTAACTAAAATTCCAGGCACAACAAGAGATGTCATCGAAAAAAAAATTAATTATAAAGGATATCAGGTAATATTTTCAGATACAGCAGGTATCAGAAAAACTAATAGTTTAATTGAAAAAGAAGGAATTAAAAAGGCTATAAAAGCAGCTAAAGAAGCGGATTTAGTTTTAAATGTAAATGACATAAATAAAATAGAAAAAAATAATACTAAAAAAGATATAACTCATGCATGGAATGTATATAACAAGATAGACAAAGTTGATCGAAACCAGCTGAAGAAAAAAATGGGAAGACAAAATGTTTTTTTAGTATCAGCAAAAACAGGGGCAGGAATAGACGAGCTTTTAAAGGCTATATATTTTCATATTCTTAATAAGACTAAAGTTAGTGAGAATGAAAATTATTTTTACGCAAACGCAAGACAAAAGAATGATTTAGAAAAAGCTCTAACTAATATACATAGCGCTATTAATGAAAAAAATGAAGAGATAATAGCAGAGCATCTTAGAGCTTCTATCAAAAACTTAGAGCGCATATTAGGAAAAGTTGACGTAGAGGATGTTTTGGGAAATATATTTTCTAATTTTTGTATAGGCAAATAAATGTTTCACGTGAAACATTTTTTGCTATTTAAATTAGTTTCAAAAAGTATATTTGAAGCATATAATTTATTTATTAATTTAATAGAAAGAAATGTTTCACGTGAAACATTTTTTTTTGTAATATATTGTAGTAATCAAATAAAAAAGTAATATTGCATTTAAGAAAATGAAAAAAACATATGACATAGTTGTAATAGGAGGGGGGCATGCAGGTGTTGAAGCGGCAACTGTTGCTGCTAGGATGGGGGCCAAAGTTGCATTGGTAACTTCTGACTCTTCTAAAATTGGAGAGATGTCTTGCAACCCTGCTATTGGAGGAATAGGAAAGGGCCACATAGTAAAAGAAATAGATGCTATGGGAGGGTCAATGTCAATGGCTGCTGATAGAGCTAGTATTCAATACAAGGTTTTAAATAGCAGTAAAGGCCCTGCTGTGAGAGGTCCAAGATGTCAAGCAGATAGAATCTTGTACAAAAATGCGATTAATGATGATTTAAATGCTTGCTCCAATATTACTATATACTCGCAAATGGTAACCTCATTAATTATTAAAAAAAGCAAAGTAGAAGGCGTGTTTCTTGAACGAAAAGATGAAATATTGGCTGGAGCAGTAATATTAACTACGGGAACTTTTTTAAATGGGGTAATTCATATGGGGGATACAAGAGTATCTGCAGGAAGAGTTAATGAAAAAGCTTCAAATAATTTAGGAAGGTTTCTTGTTTCTCTTAAGCTTCCTATGGCAAGACTAAAAACAGGAACTCCTCCTAGAATATTAAAAAAATCAATAGATTACCATATTTTAAAAGAAGATAAAGGTGATGTTTTTCCTGATTATTTTTCAACTGAAACTCTAAAAACCTACAATAAGCAAGTTCCTTGTTATGTAACTTGGACTAATAAAAAGACTCATTCCTATATTAAAAACTCTCTTGAGAAAAGTCCTCTATTTAATGGTTCTATTTCTTCTAGAGGTCCTCGTTACTGTCCGTCTATTGAAGATAAAGTCTTGAGATTTTATGACAAAGATAAACATAGAATTATGTTAGAGCCAGAAGGACTGAATAGTGAAGTTGTGTATCCTAATGGAATATCCACAAGCCTTCCTTTAGAACAGCAAGAAATAATGTTGAGATCAATTAAAGGCCTAAAAAACTCTAAAATAATACAACCTGGATATGCAATAGAGTATGATCATATTGATCCAAGATCTTTAAAACACTCTTTGGAAAGCAAGGTCATTAGAGGCCTCTTTTTTGCTGGGCAAATTAATGGCACAACTGGATATGAAGAAGCTGCCGGCCAAGGTCTTTTGGCAGGAATTAATGCTGTTTTATACTTGAGTAAAAAGAGTTTCTCTTTAAGCAGAGCTGAAAGTTATATAGGAGTAATGATTGATGATTTGGTAACAAGAGGCGCCCCAGAACCATACAGAATGTTTACTTCTAGAGCGGAGTACAGGCTCTACTTAAGAGCTGATAATGCAAATTTAAGGTTATCGGATAAAGCTATCAATTTAAATGCGTTAAAGGGAAACAGAAAAAAAATATATTTAAATTATAAAAAAGATATAGAATTTTATAGAAAATATTTATCAAATATAAAATTAGGGCCTGAAGAATCTAATGTTCTTGAGATAAAGCTTTCTAGGGATGGTAAAAAAAGAAAACTTTATGACTTATTAGGCTTTGATAACTTAAATATCAGTAAATTAAAAAAATATTTTCCGAAGTTAAAAAATATAAAAACTAATGCTTTAGAGCAGCTAATTATTGAGTCTAAATATGATATTCACATTAAAAAACAAGTAGATGAATTAAAGTCTTGGTATCTCCCTTGGATTGATAAGATCAGACCGAGGGAGTTATCTATGCTTGGTGGTGAACCATTATTGAATAAAGATATTATAGAAATCATCTATATGACAAAAGAGATTTGGAATATAGAATCTGATCAGTTATTT
>CAYTJO010000137.1:0-4395 GCA_964438215.1 uncultured Rhodospirillaceae bacterium | reverse complement strand
GCTACCATTTTCATAGCTTGTGTAATTTTTTTTGTAGACTTCACACTGTCTATTCTATTTCTTAAATCTTTTAATGAAGGCATTTTAAGACTTTAGTTCCTTAATGAATTCTTTTTTAATATCATCTAAAGCGTGGCTTATCTCTTTTGTAAGTTGCTCATCTAGTGACTTTTTTGTTTTAACTGATTGAATGATTTTCTTTTGGTTTTTTTTAAAGCTTTCTAATAAAAAAACTTCAAAGTCACTGATCTTTTCTTTTTCTAAGTCATCTAGATACCCATTCACACCAGCAAAAATAACTAAAACTTGTTCCTCAACTGGTAAAGGTCTGTATTGACCTTGCTTCAAAAGTTCAGTTAGTCTAGCTCCCCTATTTAATAGTTTTTGTGTAGAAGCATCCAAATCTGAACCAAACTGTGCAAATGCTGCCATTTCCCTATATTGTGCTAACTCTAATTTAATTGATCCTGCTACCTGCTTCATGGCTTTTACTTGCGCTGCTGAGCCTACTCTACTTACAGATAGTCCCACATTTATGGCAGGCCTTATACCTTGATAAAAGAGCTCTGTTTCTAAAAATATCTGACCATCTGTAATAGAAATAACATTAGTTGGGATATAAGCAGAAACATCCCCGGCTTGCGTTTCAATGATAGGTAATGCAGTCAAAGATCCTCCTCCGTTATCTTTGTTTAGTTTAGCTGCTCTTTCAAGTAATCGAGAATGTAAATAGAATACATCTCCTGGATACGCCTCCCTCCCAGGAGGTCTTCTTAACAAAAGTGACATTTGTCTATATGCTACTGCCTGCTTAGATAGATCATCATAAATTATAAGTGCATGCTTTCCGTTATCTCTAAACCATTCTCCTATTGCACAACCAGTGTAGGGAGCAAGATATTGTAAGGGGGCTGGATCTGAAGCAGTCGCGGCAACTACAACAGTATATTCCAATGCTCCTTGCTCTTCTAGTGTTTTAACTATCTGAGCTACTGTAGATCTCTTTTGTCCAATAGAAACATAAATACAAAAAAGCTTTTCCTCATCTTTCTTATCTTTATTCAATACTTTTTGATTTATAATAGTATCAATGGCTACAGCAGTTTTACCAGTCTGTCTATCTCCTATAATGAGCTCTCTTTGTCCTCTTCCTATAGGAACAAGTGCATCAATAGCTTTCAGGCCAGTTTGCATAGGTTCTGAAACTGACTCTCTAGGAATAATACCAGGAGCTTTTACATCCACCATTCTCCTTTCTTTTGCTTTCATCTTTCCTTTACCATCAATCTCGTTTCCTAACCCATCAACTACTCTTCCTAATAATTCTATACCTACTGCAGTATCTACTATTCTCCCAGTTCTCTTTACCGTATCACCTTCTTTAATATTTCTATCATCTCCAAATATTACTACACCCACATTATCTTCTTCTAAATTGAGTGCCATTCCTAAAGTTTTATCATCAAATTCTACCATTTCTCCAGCACTTACTTCTTCAAGCCCGTAAACCCTTGCAATTCCGTCACCTACAGATAAAACTTTTCCAATTTCTTCTACTTTTGCGTCTAGACTATATTTTTCAATTTGTTCCTTAAGTATAGATGATATTTCAGATGCATTTAAACTCATTTAATTTGCTCCCTTCATGGCACTTTTAATTTTATTTAATTTAGTTCTTACAGATGTATCTATTAAGTTTGACCCAACTTGAATTATTAAACCCCCTAATAAATCTTTGTCAATAATATTTACTATTTTTACATTCATTTTACCATTTTTTGAAAAAATTTTTTTCAACTTACTTATCAAACTATCGCTGACCTCTGAAACACTAGTTACATTAACTTTAAGCTCTCTATTATTTGAGGTTTGAAGCTCTATACACCTATTAAGAACATCCTCCAATATGCGAAGTTTTGAGTTTTTTGCTAGTAACATCATTAATCCAAGCAAATGTTTACTTACTGAAATCTTTTTATCTTCTTTGTCAGAAAATAGACTTAAAACTAAAGAAGCTTGCTGCTTTTTATTAAGTAATGGACTTTTAAATATAACACCAAAGTTTTTGTTGCTTTCAAAAGTATGTAAAAGTTGCTTCATTTCGTCAAACATTTGACTTTTATTATTAATACTTATTCCATAATAGGCATCGGAATATCTTACAACAGCCCTATAATCAAATTGTGTATTTTGAAGCATATAATTATCTCAATTAGTAACTATCATAACTCAAAAATACTTGCAACATAGAATAAATAATTAATATAGATGGTAGGGATCAATATCTAATTTTACTTTTACCTTTACATCTTCATTGAAAGAAACCTTTTTTTCAAACAAGAAGTTTTGGATAACTAAAGAACTCTTAGCTTTTACTAATAATTTAAACCTGTAATTATTATTAATGTAAAATACTTGTGCAGGAATAGGACCTAAAACTTTCAGATTCTGAGACCCTTCAAATAAATTTTTAATTTTTTTTGCTTTTTCTTCTGCTAAATTTAAATCTTTAGAAGAAATAGTTATGGATAATAACTTAGCATAAGGAGGAAGTAAGTTTTTGCTCCTTATTTTTAACTCTTTATTGTAAAAAAAATCTCTTTGGTTATTAATAATATGATAGAGAAGCTTATTTTTAGGCTCGAAAGTTTGAATATAGACCTCGCCAGTCTCTTTTCTCCATCCAGCCCTTCCAGCTACTTGCTGAGTAAGTTGAAAAACCTTTTCATTAGTTCTTATATCAGCATTATTAAACCAGATGTCAAAATCTATTATAAACACGCTTTTTAAATTTCCAAAATCAAACCCTTTAGAAATAATCTGTGTTCCTATTATAATATCAACTTCACTAATTTCTATTTTATTTAGTGTTTTAAGAAAATTTTCTTTATCCATAAAATCTGAAGATAATTTTATGACTCTAGCTTTTTCAAATAGTTTAACAACCTCCTCATACACCCTTTCAAGACCCGTACCAACCAATACAAATTTATCACCATCACAATTCAAGCATTTAAATTCTAATGCCTTTTTTTTTCCACACTGATGACACATTAAGAAATTACTTTCTTTATGATATACTAAGCTTGAGTCACAGTATTTACATTTTTTTTTTATTCCACATTTGGAACATATAGAAACCGGAGCATAGCCGCGCCTATTAATTAGAATTAAAGACTGCTTTTTGTTATGCAAGTTTTTCCTTATTTGAGACTCTAATTTTTCTGATATTAAATTAGAATTAGATTTTTTCATGTCAATTATTTTTATTTTAGGATTTGCTGTTTCCTTAAATCTATTTTTTATTTTAACCCAATCATACTTTCCACTTTTACAGTTTTGAAATGTTTCAAGTGAGGGAGTTGCAGAGACTAAAACAATACTACTTTTTTCGATTTTAGACTTTAAAACAGCCATGTCTCTTGCATTATAAATTACTCCTTCCTCTTGTTTGTATGATTGATCATTTTCTTCATCTATAATAGTAAGACCCAAATTAAAATAGGGCAAAAATAGAGATGATCTAGCACCTACTACCACTAAAGACTTTTCTTTCAAAACTGCATTCCATACTTTTCTTTTTTGGGATATTTTAATTTTTGAATTCCATACCATGGGATAAAACCCAAAACTACTTTTAAATCTGCTTAGCCATTGCTCACTTAAAGCTATTTCAGGAAGTAAAATTAAAACTTGTTTTTTTTCTTTTAAAAAATCTCTAATTAACTGAAAATAAATTTCAGTTTTTCCTGATCCCGTGACACCATCTAAAAAAATAGGTTTTTTATTTTTTTTTGCAACTTTATCTTTTATTTCCACATATGCTTTGTCTTGTAAAAAAGATAATTCTTTTAGATTTAATTGATTTAGAGAAATTGGGTTTTTTATTTCGTCTTTTTGCTTGCTTTCAAAAACTAATTTATTCTTTATAAGCGTCTTCAACAAAGAAGCCTTGTTTTTAAACTTTGCTATAATTTCTTTTTTTGTTTTAAAATTTTTTGATAAAAACTCAAAGATTTTTTTTTTGTCTTGGCTAAAGTTTCTTTGATCTACTTTATTTGCATATAGAAAAATATTGTAAGTCTCTTCAACTATCTTTTGATTTGGAAGAAATAATTTTAATGCAACTCCTGAATTAATATAATTATAAGAGGAAACCCATTTATGAAAATCTATTAAATTTTGAGTTAATCTTTTATCTACATACTCTTTATGAATTTCTTTTATTTTAAACTTACTAAATGGATTATTAATTCTTTTCATAATGCAACCGAGAACTATTTTTTTTCTCAGGCTTACTAAAACAACTACTCCTTTGGCAAGCAAATTAGTTGAACTATATATCAAACAATGATTAATATTTGAAGTTACTAAAATATTATAATAATAAATTTG
>CAYTJO010000136.1:3859-4396 GCA_964438215.1 uncultured Rhodospirillaceae bacterium | reverse complement strand
AAACGCCTGAATCCTTTTTTAAAAATATTGAAAATTTTTCCTATAATGTAAATTTTATGAAAGGTAATTTAGGATTACCTGAAAATTATAAAAATTTTAGAATTGCGTATATAGATGAGAATAAGCAAGGCAAAAAGGGAGTTTTGCTGATGATACATGGACATCCTACTTGGAGTTATTTATGGAGACATCTAATGCCTTATGGGGTGAGATATGATTATAGAGTTATTGCCATAGATCTTCCTGGTTTTGGAAGATCCGATAAGGCAATAAATAAAGATTTCTTTAAATTTAATCTTTATAGATATCTTATTTTAAATTTTATTAATAACTTAAATTTACAAAATATAACTTTATTTTTACATGAATGGGGAGGAACTTTAGGTCTCACATTGCCAATGGAGAAAGTTGACAACTTTGAAGGCATGGTTGTTTTTAATTCATATTTGGGAAACAGTTTAGTTAATATTACAGAGGGATATAAAAATTGGATTAACAGTAATATTGGTACAGAAGCCTTGAATGTAAGGGCTTTAA
>CAYTJO010000136.1:0-3849 GCA_964438215.1 uncultured Rhodospirillaceae bacterium | reverse complement strand
TTTAAGTTTATCTGAATGCAACGCATATGAAGCACCTTATCCAGATAAAGAGTTTAAGTTATCTTTAAATAGGCTTCCAAGTATATTTCCAATAAGTTCCAGCTCTGATGGATTTGACATATGCAAGCAAGCATTAGAATGGTGGGAAGAAAATAGTCTTAAGCAAGTCTTAGTAATAGGAGGAGGGAGAGATCCACTTGTACCTATAGAAAAAATGAGGTCTCTTTCAAAAGTTATATCTACTGATGACCAAACACATATTATTAATAATGCTGGACATTTTGTTCCTGAATGGGGTATGGAGTTTGGAGAAGAGCTTTTTCAACAATTAACTAATGAATAATCTTATGAAAAATAAAAGAGTAGTTGTTGCCATGTCGGGTGGAGTTGATAGTTCAGTAGTAGCATGTATGTTAAAAGAGCAAGGGTATGAAGTTATAGGAATCACTTTGCAACTTTATAAAAGTAATTTACAGATTAGTAATAAAAAATCTTGTTGTGCAGGACAGGATATTTATGATGCAAAGGAAGTTGCAAGAAAAATCAATATTCCACATTATGTTCTAGATTATGAAGAAAAATTTAATGATTTAGTTATTAAAAAATTTATAGAATCATATCAAAATGGAGAAACACCTATTCCATGTGTGCAGTGTAATCAATATATAAAGTTTTCTGAATTACTAAATACAGCCAAAGGCTTTGGAGCTGATTATTTAGCAACAGGGCACTATATAAAAAGCAAAAATAAAGGAAATAAAATAGCACTTTTTGTAGCTGATGAGAAAACAGAATTGTCATTTTTAAAATTTCCATTAGGTGATTTTAAAAAGAGTCAAACAAGAGAGCTAGCAATAAAATATAAAATTCCAGTTGCTGCAAAGCCAGAAAGTCAGGATATTTGTTTTATACCTGATGGTAATTATAGAAATTTTTTAAAAAAATATTCTGGATTTGGAGAAAAAGGGAATATAGAGGATGAAAAAGGAAATATTTTAGGAACTCATGATGGAATAGAGAATTATACTATAGGGCAGAGAAAGTATTTAAAGGTTGCAATAGGAGAACCTTTATATGTTATAAAAATTATTAAGGAAAAAAATAAAATTATTATCGGTAATAAATCTAAATTAAAATTAGAGAATTTTAAGATAACTGATTTTAACTGGTTGGGCGAAGGTGATATATCTGAATATAATACTTTAAAAAAAGTACTAATTAAGGTAAGAGCAAGACACATTCCTATAGAAGTAGATGTCCAATTACTTGATGAAAAAAATGCTACAGTAAAACTATACCAGCCAGCAAATAGTGTAGCTAAAGGGCAAGGGTGCGTGCTATACAAACAAAATGGTCAATTATTAGGAGGCGGTTGGATACAATAACAATAACATTTGCATTTTGTTATGATTGCTACTAAATTAATTTTTTCGGCGGTGTAGCTCAGTTGGTTAGAGCAGGGGAATCATAATCCCAAGGTCGCAAGTTCAAATCTTGCCACCGCCACCACAAATCTATAGTCACCTTGAATTTAAAAGAATTTCTACTTCACTAAAAATAGAGTATTTTTGTTTCCCCCTGTTTCACGCTTTTAAATCAGTACGAAATATAAGGACATTAGATAGATTTCTAATATAATATATATATGAAAATTTCAAAAATCCCTTGCTTAGAATTTGGAAAATTAAGGTAAGGAATTGTTTTACTTATAGTTTGCATTTCTGATTTAAAAAAAAACTATCTTGGTTAAACCAAGAGACACCATAATTACATTTTTTATTTAAGAACCTTTTATATTTTTCTGAAGTTTTGATATAAGTTAATGTTCCAACACCTCTCTCTTTTCCTGTTTTGCGAACACCTTCTAACCAAAATTTTTCTCCCTGTGAATCTGTATTTTCGCATAAATTATAAAGATCTAAGTTATCTTTAATATTTTCCATATGTCCAATACAGTATCCTTCACCATATTCTCCAAATGAGTCTTTCCACTTAAATTTAGTTTCAAAAATTGTAAATATTTTATTTTCTAAATTTATTTCTTTTCTAGAAAAGTCTCCTAATGCTTCAAGAATATATTCTTCTGATAATAATGTTGAAGTTAATAGGAAATAAATTATTAAAACTAATTTTTTCATAAATTAATATATATAGTAAAAAAAAAATATTAAAATAAAAAATTAGTACGAAATATAAGGACAGAAAAGAAGTTTTTCATATAATAATCTTATGAAATACTTAATTTTTTTATTTTTACTATCTAGTAATCTTTATACTGCAGAACTAATATCTGAGGGATCTGGAAACTTTTCACAATTAGAAATAATACTTACTGATAAAAGTAAAGTTTCTACTTTTACCACTAAGGGAACATTTAAAAATAATATTGGGAAATATGGTTCTTTTATTTGTATAGGTTTTATTGATAGAAAAAGTAATGGAGAAATTAATAAACTAGAAAATATTTGTGAAAGCACAGATCAAAATGGAATCAAAACTTGGACCAGAGGTACTAGATCAAAAAGTGATATAAAGGCAGGAGTAGGATATAATTATATTGCAGATAGTACAAGTAAACACAAAGAAATATTAATAGGTACAAAGTGTAAATATGCTGTCAATTATGTTAGAGATTTATCTTTTTCTAAAAGAATTTGTAAAATAGAAGATTCAGACTTTGAGAAATTAAAAAATTAGTAATGTTTTTTATTTATTTGATATTTTTTTTTTTCTTTGTATGTAATACCATTAATTCTAAAGACTTGGTTATTGATAGTGCAAATAAAATAGTTAATAATTGAATATTTAATTTAGATAATAAAAATAAAATAATTTTTGTTTTTTTAGCATTCAATCTGTATTCTCAGGATTTGAAAGAATGGAATTTAAAATATTCTGGTATGTAACTTTAAAAACTATAAATTTACCTAGCGGAGAAAAAGTAATTAATCTCTCTGATGCCGGTATGGGGAAGATACTTTAGGAAATTATGGTAAAAGTTTTTGTTATGGAATTGTTGAGTCTCAAAAGAATAAAGATGATTTTTTTCAGTATTATTGTGAGTTAAGTTATCAAGATAATGATAAATTTTTTACTAAAGGCGCAAGAAAATCCGAAGATGTGGCAGCAGGAGTTGGTGTACAAAAATTATAGATGGTACTGGAAAATGGAAAAATCTGATTGGTGCAACGTGCACTTATGGTGTTAACTATAAAGATGAGGTAGTTTTTGCATCACAAAAATGTATATTTTAGTATAGTTTACATTTGCTTTTAGAAAAATTTTTATTATCTAAATACTTTATAGCGTAAAGGCATTGACTTCCTAAAAATTTTTTAAATTTTCCTGTAGCATCTAAGATAATACTTTTCCCCGCACCAGCATCCGCATCCTGATTTCCTTCTCTATTTACTCTGTGCCACATTTTTTCATTGTCTTGATTTATATACTCACAAACATGGTTTAACTTAAAAAAGTTAGATTTTTTTTCTATGGGTCCTAAACATCTAATATGGCCATAATCACCTAAATTATTTGTCCAAGAACCTTCTCCTTTATATATAGAATATGTACTGTTATCTGAATATATAAATGTCTCTAGTTTATATGTGGCTGAGGTTTGTATAATCATTTCTTTCGCTAATAAAGATAATGAAAAAACAAAACATAATAATGAAAAAAAAAATATTAGAGTTTTCATGTATAAATACTATACTCTTTAAAAATAAAACATCCAAATTAAAACTAAAGAAAGCAGAAAACAAAATGAAAGACAGGAGATTATGAAAATTTTAGTGATTATTTATTTTATTATTTTTTTTTCAATAAATTTGTTTGCAGAAGAAATTA
>CAYTJO010000135.1:4091-4414 GCA_964438215.1 uncultured Rhodospirillaceae bacterium | reverse complement strand
TAGAAACCATGTTTTTCATATAGACAAGATAACCATGAATGCTTTAAATAATGCCAGTTTGACTTTAGATGATATTGATGGAGTAGCTGCAACAGCTGGTCCTGGGTTAATAGGTGGTTTGTTGGTTGGTTTGTCATTCGCTAAAACTTTAGCACAAGCAAAGAAGATACCTTTTATAGCAGTAAATCATTTAGCAGGACATGCTCTCACCGTTAGATTGACAAATAATATAGATTATCCATACTTACTTCTTTTAATATCTGGAGGACACTCTAGATTTTATTATATAAAAAATATAAACCAATGAATATATTTAGGTGGTA
>CAYTJO010000135.1:0-4081 GCA_964438215.1 uncultured Rhodospirillaceae bacterium | reverse complement strand
AAATTTCCAGGAGGACCCGAGTTGGAGAAAATTGCTCTTAATGGCAATGAAGATGCTTTTACTTTTCCCAAACCTTTGGTAGATAGAGTTGCATCTAATTTGGATCTATCCTTTTCAGGTCTAAAATCTCATATTATTAATTTTGTTAATAATAGTAGTAAAAATTTATTATCTACAACTTTTGTTGAAGACATAGCTGCTAGTTTTCAAAAGACAATTTCAGAAATATTGATTGACAAGTTAGAAAAGGCAATTAGACACTGTAACAAAAATTTACCTAATTACTCAAGTGTGGTTGTTTCTGGAGGAGTAGCTTCTAACCTATATTTAAGAAAAAAGTTCGTTGATACCATAATTAGTAAAAATAAAACTCCTTTTATTCCTCCTGCTAAATTGTGTACTGATAACGGCGCTATGATAGCTTGGGCAGGTTATGAGAAATATAAGTTAGGAATAAGTAGCTCATTGAATTTTAAAGCTTTGCCAAGATGGCCTTTAGAGAGAGAGTGTTTATGAATAATGTTTTGGGGAACAGCAATAGCAAATTTAATAGCAAATAATAGCAAAAAGCAGGTTTATTTGTGGTCGTTTGAAAAAGAAGTAGCTAAACATATTAGTGCTTGTTTTATTAATAAAAAATACTTGCCTGAAAAAAAAATAAGTACGAATATTATAGCAGACTATAAATTACCAGAGTTAAATTCATCAATTGTTTTTGTCGTAATTCCTTCACAATTTATATTTGATTTTTTTAAAAAATTTAAAAAACATTTTGAAAAAAATAATAAAAATTCTTTTAATTTTGTCATCTGTTCAAAAGGAATTGATTTAAAAAGAAAACAACTTTTAAGCGATATTATTAAAGGTTTTTTTCCTAAGTCAAATATAGCAGTTTTAAGTGGTCCTTCCTTTGCTATTGATGTTGCAAATAAAAAGCCTACAGCTATCACACTAGCTACTAAGTGTAATAAACTAGCACACTTTACTGTAAATTTATTGAGTAATAGTTATTTCAGAGTTTATTTAAGCAAAGATTTAATAGGAGTACAAATAAATGGTGCAATGAAAAATGTCTTAGCAATTGCAGCTGGTTTAACCGAAGGGTTAAATTTAGGAGAAAATGCTAGAGCAGCTATATTAGCTAGAGGTGTAAAGGAAATAATAAGGTTAACTCAGGCTGCTGGAGGAAAAAAGGAAACAGTAATGGGTCTTTCTGGTATAGGTGATATTATTTTAACCTGTGTATCTAAGTCTTCTAGAAACTATAAATTTGGTTTTATGTTAGGAAGTGGAAAAAAACTTAAAAATATCATCGATAAAAAAAATTATATAACTGAAGGAATGGAAAATATTAGAGTGGTTTACTATCTCAAACGAAAATATAATATTAAAATGCCAATACTTGAGGCAATATATAATGTTTTGGTGAAAGGTTATAGCTTTGATAAAGTTATTAATGATCTACTTTCAAGACCTTTGTCTAATGAATGATTAATTTCTTAAAAGTTCATTAATAGAAGTTTTTGATCTAGTTTTTTCATCAACAGTTTTTACTATTACTGCACAATACAAACTTACTTTAGATTTACCATCATTAAGGCTTCCGGGAACTACCACAGAGTATTTGGGAACTTTACCATAAATAATTTTTCCTGTTTTTCTTTCTACAATTTTCGTTGATGCACCAATATAAACACCCATAGAAAGAACGCTTCCTTCTTCAACTATAACACCTTCAGCAACCTCTGATCTTGCTCCTATAAAGCAGTTATCTTCAACAATTACAGGAGATGATTGTAAAGGTTCCAATACCCCTCCAATTCCTGCTCCTCCTGATATATGACAGTTGCTACCAATTTGAGCACAACTTCCGACAGTTGCCCAAGTATCAATCATTGTAGCACTTCCTACATATGCTCCAATATTTATAAAGGATGGCATTAAAACTGCTCCTTTGTCTATAAAAGAACCTCTTCTAACCACAGCATTGGGAACTATTCTAAAACCAGATTTCGTAAAATCTTTTTTCTTCCAACCGTCAAACTTTGATGGAATCTTGTCCCACCAATTAGTTTTTCCAGGACCATTTGCTATAAGTTTTTGATTTGTAACCTGAAAAGATAATAGGACAGCTTTTTTTATCCACTGATTTAAGTTCCATTTACCATTTATTTTTTCTGCAACCCTTATTATTCCATTATCTAGAGACTTTATGGTATTAATAATAATATTTAAGTCCTTTTTTGAGACTGATTTATTAAAATCTTCTTTTCTGTTCCAAATACTTTCTATGCTTTCTTTTAATTTATCAATTTTCATTAAATATATCCTTATTATTAATTTTCTTTATTATAGAAGCTAACTCTTTAAAAGAGTAATCAACATATTTTGTGATTTTTTTACTATGATTCCTGCCAACTAAAACTGTTCTTATACCTAGCTTTTTCGCAGTTACTAAGTTAACTTTAATATCATCTATCATGATTGTATTATGTGGAATTAAATTGAATTTGTTAACTACTTTTTTATAAGTTATTTTATCTGGTTTTGGAATATAATTAGCATCTTTTATATCAAAAATATTATTTACTTCTTCAAACACGCCAACTTTTTTTAAGACACGAGTAGCATGCTCTAGTGTACCATTAGTAAATATTATCTTTCTTCCTTTAAATTTTTTCATTTGTTCTTTTAAAGCAAAATTTTTATTTATAGAATCTAAATTGATATTATGAACATATTTTAAAAAATTTTCAGGATCTACGTTATGATAAAGCATTAAACCTCTCAACGTAGTACCATTTTCCATAAAATATTTTTTTTGAATCATATAAGCCTCTTCCTTGCTTACTTTTAGTTTAGCAGAAATAAAGCTTTTCATCTTAACATCAATCTGAGAAAAGATTTTTGAACTTTCACTATATATTGTGTTATCTAAATCAATTAGCAAATCTTGCATGATATATTTTATTTTCTAAATAAAGTTCCAACACCTCTGCTGCTAAATAGTTCTTTGAGCAAAGCATGTTTAACTTTACCATCTATAATTACAGATGCTCTCACACCCTTTTTTACAGCCTCGATGCATGTATTGACCTTAGGTATCATTCCTCCATATATTACATTATTAGAAATTAATTTTCTAATATCTTTAAGCTTAAGTTCATTAATTAGCACATTATTTTTATCCACCACTCCTTTTACGTCAGTCAGCATTAATAGTCTCCTGGCATTTATTTTATGTGATATAAATCCTGCGGTTATGTCAGCATTAATATTGTATCTTGTTCCTTTTTTATTAGCACCAATTGGAGCTATTACAGGAACTATACTAAGGGACAAGAGATCTTTTAAAAGTTTAGAGTTTAATTTATTTGGTTTGCCCACATAGCCAAGATCAACTTTTTTTCTATTTTCATATAAAATATATTTTTTAGCTTCAATTAATTTTCCATCAGTTCCTGCTATTCCTAATGCAAGAATATTCCTTTTACTTAAATTAATTGTTATATCTTTATTAATAAATCCTGTTAAAACCATTTGAACTACTTTTAATGTTTTCGCATCAGTTTTCCTCATTCCCTTATAAAATTGATGCTTAATTTTTAGTGCATCGAGGTTCTGATTTATTTGAGGACCGCCTCCATGAATTATAATAGGTTTAATCCCTGCATTTACTAAAATCTCAATGTCTTTGAAGAATGTCTCTGATAAATTGGGATCCAACATAGCGCTGCACCCATATTTAATTACTATAACTTCTCCCTTGTATTTTTTTAAGTTTTCTAATTTTTCAGAGGTAGAAGAAGTAATGATTTTAGAAATTTTATTGAGGTTTTTTTTCATTTTCAGATATTACTTTCAATATATTTCCTTTTAGTTCTTTTATACCTTCTTTAGTTTTACTACTAGTAAAAATTATAGGAATAGCTGATAAATAATTTTCTTTACGAAAGGTGTTTAAAATTTTTTTTTTATCTATAGCTGTTAATTTATCAGATTTAGTAAATACATATTTATAAATTAATTTATTTTTATTCAAAAAAGATAAAAAGTCTAAATCAATTTTTTTTATCCCATG
>CAYTJO010000134.1:4088-4438 GCA_964438215.1 uncultured Rhodospirillaceae bacterium | reverse complement strand
TTAATACAAAATATAATAGGTTTTTTAAATTTATTGCTAATTTTAAGACATGCATTAAGAAAGGTTTTTTAGTGAAGGGATTTAATAAACTACTATTCATAATATTACTATTAGTGATTTTGCTTGGTATAGGTTTTATTAAATTTTTTTTATCTATTAAAAACTATAAAAATGAAGAAAATATAAATATTCAAGGAATAGCAGTTTTAACCGGAGGAAAAGGGCGTATTGCAGAAGGAGTTAAAATTTTTAGAGAAAATCCAGAAAGCTATTTATTAATATCTGGAGTAGATAAAAGTATAGAGATAGAAGAGATAATACCAGTTGATTTTTTAAAAAGCCCTAAAGTC
>CAYTJO010000134.1:0-4078 GCA_964438215.1 uncultured Rhodospirillaceae bacterium | reverse complement strand
AAATTATTGAGTGGTCTTATAGAAATAAAATAAAAAATATTTCAATAATTACCTCTGACTATCATATGCCTAGAAGCATGCTTGTTCTTTTTAAAAAAGGAAAAGGATTAAACTTTTATGCTAGTCCAGTAACTAGCAATATACATTTAAAAAAAAATCTATTCAGAGATTTTAAACTATTACAATTTTTACTAGAAGAATACTTTAAGTATTTATTATATTTGGTTATATAGTTTAATGATATTAAGATCTATAATTTTTAATTTTATATTTTATTTTACTATTTTGTTTTTTGGAATTATATTTCTTCCATTTTTAATTTCAAAAAAATTAACTAGTCTTATTGTAAAATTTTGGGCATGTTTAATAATTTATTTATTAGAAATTATTGTAGGTTCTAGGGTGATATTTGAAAATAAATACATATATAATAATAAGGGATATTTAATAGCAGCTAATCATCAGTCTGCTTTTGATACTATTTTTTTTTTAAAGGAGTTTGACAGAGTAGTTTATGTAGTAAAAAAAGAATTAAAATTCCTTCCTATTTATGGATGGTATGCTATGAGGTTAGGTAATATTTTTGTAGATAGAAAAGTAAGAATTAAGTCTGTTAAAAGCCTTTCAAGAAATGTTAATGATTGTCTAAACAAAAATTATAAAGTAATTATTTTTCCTGAAGGAACTAGACAGCTTGATAATAAAATAGGAAATATGAAACCAGGAATATATGCTCTTCAAATAGCTTGTAAAAGCTTAGTTTATCCTATATATATTAGTTCTAATTTAGCTTGGCCTAAAAATACGTTCATTAAAAAAAACCATGAAATAAAAGTTAAAACATTAAAGCCAATAAAATGTTACTATACTAAGAACGAATTCCTCAATAAACTGGAAAATATTCTTAAGAAGGAACACAAAAATACCCATACTAAATGAATTTATTTTATAAATATAAATTTTACTTATATCCATTTATAGTTTTTTTAATTCTAGCTTTAGTGATACTTTCATTTAAACTTTTACAAACTGAAAATGTAAATTTAATAGAGAAAGAAAAAAAAATACCATTAAAAACAAGAGTTATCTATCCAGAACCCATTAAACCACAATTTTTATTTTTTGGAAGGATTGTGGGAAAAAATGAAATCAACATAGTCTCAAGATTAAGCGGAAAGATAGTATTTGTATCAGAAAAACTGTTTAATTCCAATGAGGTTAAAAAAGGAGAGATTCTATTTAAGATAGACTCATTTGAATTTGAGCAAGATTTAATTAGAAAAAAATCCTATTTAGATGAACTTAAGATAGAGTTAGATAAAACTAATCTTTTATTAAAAGAGTCTAAAAAGCAGCTAAAATTAGCAGAAGAAGACTTACAAAGAAAAAAAAAGCTGTTAGGGAATACAGTTTCTCAAAAAGCTTTAGATGATTCAGAGCTTAAGGTTTCTAAAGCTAGAACACAGTATTCTCAGGAAGAATATAAAGTAAATTCTATAAAAGTTAATATAAAAGATGCAGAAGCTACATTGAAAGTAGCAAATAAAAATTTGTCTTTTACAAAATATAAGACACCTTTTATAGGGAAAGTAACTGATAATGAAATTGACCTAGGTAGTGAAATTAAATCTGGTGAGTCCTTGGCAAAGTTAATTAACACATCAGAATTAGAAGTGAAGTTTTTTGTTGGTGAAGGAAAGTTTACAGAACTAGGTACTAATAAAGAATTAATAGGAAGAAAAATTAAAATTAGATGGAAAAAATCTAAGTTCAATAAACTTTATGAAGCTGAATTAACTAAAATAGATAGTATCGTTAATGAAGCGTCAGCAGGCTTAAATATGTATGCAAGTTTAGAAAATATTTCAATTGATGACCCAATAAGACCAGGAGTGTTTGTAGAAGTAATATTTGAGGGAAAAACAATTCCAAAATCTGTTAAAGTTCCAGAGAGTGCAGTATATGAGGAAAAGCACATATATGTTCTGAAGAATAATAAGCCTATGAAAGTGGATATAAAAGTTGAGGGGTATATAGATAATCAACTCATACTTTCTGGGGACTTTATCCCCGGATCTTTGATAATTTTAACTAGATTAGATAGCTTTCAAAGCACCAATAATTATTATTCTATAGCTGAGTAGCGTATGAAAAAAAGCATATTTCAATCATTACTTAAGCATAAGACAGCGGCCAACTTATTTCTTTTACTAATGATTATATTGGGATTGTATGCATCCAAAGTTTTAAATACTCAATTTTTCCCTAATTACTCCATTGATTATATAACAATTAATATAGAATGGCCAGGAGCTAGTCCAAAAGATATAGAAGAGTCAATTATTAAACCTGTAGAAGAGAAGGTGAGGTTTATTGACAAAGTTAAATACACTAAATCTACAGCAAAAGAGGGTATTGCAAATATTCTTTTGGAATTTAGAAGTCATACTGATATGCAAAGAGCTTTAACAGATGTAGATAGAGCTATCAACTCACTTAATAACTTACCGGAAAGTTCTAAAGAACCAGAAAGTAAAGTCATTGTACCCTATGAACAAATAGGTTTGATCCTTGTAACTGGTAATGTTGCTGAGCATCAATTGAAGGTTATATCTAAAGATATTAGACAGCATCTTTTAGATAAAGGTATAGATAAAGTAGATATAGATGGTTTCAGAAAGCAAGTAATATATGTAGATACAGATCCAGTTTCTATGTTCTCAAATAAATTAGATATAAATGATTTAAATAATGAAATTTATAAAAATTTAAAAAGTATACCCTCGGGTGTTCTTAAAGATGATAAACTACTACAACTCAGAACCTCTGGCACGAATGATACAATAAATAAAATTAAAAAAATCATATTCAATTCTTCTGATACTAAACAGGATTTAAAGATAGAAGATTTAGCAAATGTATATGAAACTTCTAAAGAAAATGATAGCTTTGGCATGAGTAATTTAAATCCAGCTTTAACTTTAAGAGTCTTCAGATCATTAGGAACAGATACTCTGAAAATAACAAAGATCTTAGAAAATACTATTGATGATTACACTTCTAAAGTTAATCAAAATATTAAAATACAAATATATGATTTATCGTCACAACTAATTAGAGATAGGATTAATTTATTACTTAAAAATGGAGTTGGAGGTCTAATATTAGTTCTAATTATACTTTTTTTATTTCTACGGTTTAGAGTTGCTATATGGGTTGCTATAGGAATTCCTGCAGCAATATCTGCAACTCTAGCGGTTATGTTAGTTACAGGGCAGTCTATAAATATGATAAGCTTATTTGCCTTAATTATGATGTTAGGGATTATAGTTGATGATTCTATAGTAGTTGCAGAACATATAGACTATCAATATGAAAAAATTAATAATGCCTATGAAGCCTCTTATATAGGAGCTTCTAATATGTTAGGGCCTGTAACAGCAGCCTCTTTGACTACCATAGCCGGTTTTGCACCAGTTTTCCTTATAACTGGTGTTATAGGACAAGTCATAGAGGCCATCCCTTTAGTAGTAATAAGTGTTATTTTAGCAAGCTTATTTGAATGTTTTTTTGTTTTACCTGGTCATTTAAACCATTCTTTATCTGGAAACTACAATTA
Organism: uncultured Rhodospirillaceae bacterium; assembly: GCA_964438215.1. Taxonomy (GTDB): domain Bacteria; phylum Pseudomonadota; class Alphaproteobacteria; order TMED109; family TMED109; genus JAYYAX01. The sequence continues at coordinate 459 of CAYTJO010000134.1, read as the reverse complement.
TATAGAAAAAAGATTTTTAAATCTTAACAATTATTTAACCTATTTTAATAATAATTATTTTTATTTTTTATTAAAAAAATCTATTAAGTTTAGATATACAACTTTATCTTTAGCACTCTCTTTTCTTATCTTTTCTATTTTTCTATTAAAGATAGGGGCAGTAAAGTTTTATTTTTTTCCTTCTCCGGAAAGTAATATAATTTTAGTAAATTATAATTTTTTTCCGGGCAATCTTAAAGAAGATACGGTTGAATTTTCTAAAGAACTGGAAAACTCATTAAAAAATATAGATGAAACAAAAATAGTGAAAAATATTTATGCAACAATAGGCAAACCAATTTGGGGTAGCAGAGATTCTACAAAAGAAGAGGGCGATCATATAGGAGGTATGATAATAGAGTTGAAACCTTCAGAAGAGAGAGAGGTTAGGACTAAAGAGTTAATTAAATTATGGAAGGA
>CAYTJO010000133.1:2815-4441 GCA_964438215.1 uncultured Rhodospirillaceae bacterium | reverse complement strand
ATTTGGAATCTGCTGTTGCATCTGATGTTTTAAGTCAATTAGATCCAAAATTACAACCAGATATTATTTATAGGCTTTCTACCATTGAAAATATTCAGCCAGAGGCCTTAAAAGAGCTAGAAAAAGTGATGGAAAAGAAATTTAATTCTAATGCTTCTTTGAGAGCTACTCAGGCTGGGGGTATACGTTCTGCCGCAAATGTAATGAACTATTTAAAGTCAAATGTAGAATCTAGCATAATGAGAGAACTTACTAAGAAAAACAAAGATATTGCGAAAGAAATTCAAGAAAATATGTTTGATTTTGAAAACTTAATAGGAATTGATGATAAGAGTATGCAAACACTTATCAGAAGTTTAGACAATGAACTAATAGTAGTTGCTCTTAAAGGAGCAGATGACGCAGTATCAGATAAATTTTTTGCTTGTATGTCGCAAAGAGCTGCAGCTAATATAAAAGATGAAATGGAAGCATTAGGACCAATGAGATTAACGGATGTACAAGAAGCACAAAAGCAAATTATAGCAGTAGCTAGACAACTTGCTGATGAAGGATCGATTGTTCTTGCAGGCAGAGGTGGAGATGAGTATCTTTAAATAAGAGCTACATTTTATAATGAAAGTAATTTTACATTTTTTAGTTTGTATTGCGTTTGCAAAAATGTTGTATGCACCAGCGAGAATGCATACGAATACTATTATTTATCCTACAGGCCATAAATATGAGCCTAAAGATAAGTATGAAATATGCAGATTAAGAAAAGAAGTTAGAAGGCCTACCGAAATAAAATGCTATTATTCTAGACAGGATAAATACGGGTCTGAAGTAATTGTTACTAACGAACAACCAACATTCTCTTGCTTGAAACAAATGAATTGCAAAAGGGAATAATTTTTAACTTGACCAAACAAGTTTACAAGTTTATTTAATATTATTATGACTGGTAGAGGTAAAGATGAAGAAGGGTATTCAGTAGAAGCCCAAGAAAATATGCAGTTTGCTGTCAATAAGTTTAAAGATTCATTGCTTGTAGTAGGATCAGAGGAGGCAAATAAAAATATATTTGCTACTATTAAAGTAACGATCAATGGAATGAAAAGAAGGTTAGTAGATTTAGGAAATGTTGAAGCTCCTGAAGGACCGCTTAACATTCAGCTAATGATATTTAATAAGGAAAATATACCATTAATTATGGAACAGCTTAAGGAAGATGGTTTTAAGTCAAGGGCAGATATAGGTTCCCAGTATATTAAGATTGATGTTCCTCCTCCTACTAGATTACAGCTAATGGATATTGCAGCTGATGTAGACAGGAGAACTAAATCTTGTGTAGCTTCATTAACAAAAATTAAAAGTAATACTGCACAAAGATTAATGAAAGCTTTGGATAGCGAGTATATAGAACAAAGAACTGCAAGGTTAGCAAATAAAAATATGGAAAAAACTTTTGTTAAACTTGAAAAAGAATCTGTGAGAATTGGTATGATTAAAAAAATAGAAATATTGGGAAAGTGGTATTCTCCTGAGACTGACTCAGAAAAGGCACTTTACATTGTCCACAAGAAAAAATTAGAATCTCAAAAAAAAGGTGAATCTCAAATCACATTATCGGCTGGAAATACTGGT
>CAYTJO010000133.1:0-2805 GCA_964438215.1 uncultured Rhodospirillaceae bacterium | reverse complement strand
GTTTTCTAATTTTATATATCTCTTTTTATGGATGAAAGGAAATGCAGCTCTTTCCAAATTTTCTCAGTTTTCTCATTCATATCGTCAAGTCTGCCAGTAAGTGTTCTGATTATTGCTTTAATAATTGGGTCCGCATTTTGGACTTTATTGAAAAATAGATCTTTTTCAATCACTAGCAATCTACATTCTGTGGCGGCTTCTGCAGAAACTGAGTGTTCCTTATTGAAAAGACTGCTTATTTCTCCAAAAAGTTCTCCTTCCTTAACCATTCCCAAATTGTACCCAGTTTTACTAATAATATTAACTGTTCCAGTATAAACAAAATATGCAAACTTTGGATTTTCATTGAATTGGTAAATAGTTTGACCCTTGTTATAACTAATCTGTTCTAATCCAGAGTTAGTTAAATTTTGAATATTATTATCTATTTTATTCATATATTATAATATAAGGATTATTCAAAATAATTAAAGAATTATACTTATGTTTCCTATTAAAGATGACAATCCAACTGAAACAAGACCTTACATCACATGTATGTTAATAGGATTAAACATATTAATCTACTTTCATCAGGTTAGTTTAACAGAGAATGAGAACTATAACTTAATTTTAAAGTATGGATTTAAGCCTGATCATTTTTTTTCCTATAATATTCAGCAACACTATAATATTTCCTCTATATTAACAATTTTTACAAGTATGTTTATGCATGGAGGAATACTGCATCTTCTAGGAAATATGCTATTTCTTTGGATTTATGGAAATAATATTGAAGACTCTATGGGACATATTAAATTTTTTATTTTTTATATGATTTGTGGTTTTGCAGCTGCTTTTTTACAAGCAATAGTATCCCCTGAATCTTCTACTCCAATGATTGGTGCATCAGGTGCTGTTTCAGGAGTTCTTAGTGCTTACTTTCTTCTTTTCCCAAAGGCCAGAGTTTTGACACTTATTATTTTAGTTATTTTTATTACTTTTATTCGTATTCCAGCAGGAATTTTAATTGGATTATGGTTTTTATCACAAATAACTAATGCTTATTTCATTGATCCTAATAGTCCAGGCGTAGCATGGTATGCTCACATTGGAGGTTTTTTAATGGGATTAATCCTTATTCCTTTTTTAAAAAAGAAGAAGTTTAAATTTTTTTCTTCTGGAATAAAAATGAATAAGTCGAAGAAACCAAGAAAGATTAGTCTAAAGTTCAGAAAGTAGTGTTTTTATTCATAAAATTCTTTTATTTCAGGAATTCTTGTAAATGCAACTTTAGTTCCAGAGAATTGGATCATATCACTAGGTAGAGCCCCAATAGTTACACTATCCCTTCCAAAACGAGAGTTTATAGAATCAATAGTTTGAGAGATTAATTTTTTTTTTCTTTTATTTTTTTGAATCTCATTTTCTAGGGTATCTAATAAGTTGATTTGTACCGAGTTTATTGAGTGAAGGCCATATAGTACTACATTAATTTGTATAATTTTAAATATTTTATAATGACATGTTAATTTTTTCCATATACTGTCTGCTTTTTCTAATAGACTGAAACTGTCATTTAATTTTTGAAATTTTTCTGTAGCTTTTATTTTTTTTTTAGCAGTAGTTTTCAAGGACAACTTTAAGTGTGTACATAGAAATTTTTTTCTTCTTAAACGACTAGCAGCTTTTACTATTAGTCTTCTCATAACTTCTCTAGATTTTTTAAGATCTCTCCATTCTGGATGTAAAACATGGCTATGTCCTATGGTTCTAGTTTTTGTATAGATATCTTCAACTTCTTTTCCTCGTAGCATATACCATAACCTTTCTCCTGTAACATTTCCCCATATTTTGCGCATATTTTTTGGAGACAGCTCATATAGTTTTTGTATAGATGTAATTCCTGATAAAAATAATTTAACTTCCATTCTTTTACCTATTCCTGTCAAATCTGATAGTTTTAAATGGTTTATCCTTTTTAAAATTTTTTTTTTAATTTTTATTTTTAAACCATTAGGTTTTTTAAGGTTGCTTGCTGTTTTGGCTAAAAATTTATTACTAGATATACCAATTGAACAACTTATATAATCACCTACATTTCTTTTTATACCTTTTTTAATAGCTATTGCCTTAGAAACTACTATTCTTGGGTCACATTCTTTTCCCAATAATTTACAAGCCACTTCATCTATAGAACACACTTGTTCTATAGGAATATATTTATTAATTTCTCGTATCAATTTATGGTGATAATATATATATTTTTTATGATCTGCTTGCACGCATATTAATTGAGGAAATATTTTTTTTGCTTTATATATCATAGTACCTGTTTTTATACCTAGTTTTTTTGCTTCATAACTAGCTGCAATAGCACAGGTATAATCAGTAATTGATGGAACTATTACTACGGCTTTATTTCTGAGACTAGGATTTACTTGCTGTTCAATTGTTGCAAAGTAACTATTAAAGTCTAAATATAGCCATTTTAAATTAGGTGTTATTTCCATTTGTTCACTATATGTTCTAGTTAAATCAATGTCAATTTCAATTAGCTTTTAGAAAATAAAATCTTGTAAAATATAGTTAGGAAAATTATTTTTATTTTTAAAAAAACTTTTGATTTCCATTTCTGATAACAATGATCCTTTATAACTCAAGTCATCTTTATGAATACCATTGGCTATTAGTAAACTATCAATTCCATAATTATTAGCTCCAGCTATATCAGTTTCTAGTGCGTCGCCAATACATAATAGGTCAGTTTTTTTTATATTTACTTTTTTAGACAGAAAATAATTCAAACATAATTGATAAGTCTCT
>CAYTJO010000132.1:280-4450 GCA_964438215.1 uncultured Rhodospirillaceae bacterium | reverse complement strand
TTTTAAAAAAATTATTAACCAAGGTGGAATAGTTAAAGTCATAGTTGCCCCTATAGGTAATGAAAAACCTAGATCTTTTTTCGATAAATTAAACGATTGGGCAAGAGAAGAAGGAGCTTCTGGATTAGGGTATATGACTTTTAATAAAGAAGTTGAAGGACTTGTTGGAAAAGGTCCTATCGCCAAAAATATCGATAATTTAATGCAAAAAAAATTAATTGAAGATTTAAAAATCAAAGAAAATGATGCAGTTTTTTTTATTTGTGACAAAAAAGATGATGCTATAAAATTTAGCAGTAAAGTTAGAAATAAATTAGCTGAGAAGCTGAATTTAATTAATCAAGAAAAATTCATGTTTTGTTGGATAGTGGATTTTCCAATGTATGAGATTGATGAAAATACTAAAAAAATTAACTTTAGTCATAACCCTTTTTCAATGCCACAGGGTGGTTTAGATAGCCTACAAAAAAATGATCCATTAGAAATTAAAGCATTCCAATATGATATTGTATGTAATGGAATAGAACTTTCTTCTGGAGCAATTAGAAATCATGACCCAGAAATTATGAAAAAGGCGTTTAGCATAGCTGGTTATTCTGAAGAAGTTATAAAAAATGAGTTTCCTGCTCTATACTATGCATTTCAATTTGGAGCTCCTCCTCATGGCGGTATAGCTCCTGGTTTAGATAGAATAGTAATGTTAATTGCTGGAGAACAAAATATTAGAGACATAACGATGTTTCCGATGAATCAAAAAGCTGAGGACATGTTGATGGGAGCTCCTAGTTTAGTTAAAGAGTCGCAACTAAAAGAATTAAATGTTAGTCTTGTAGAAGAGGAGGAATAAAATACTTAATTTTTTATTCACTTATGCGTATTAATAATTTACCAAAGTTTTTACCATTCATTAGTCCAATAAATTCCTTTGGAGCATTATCTAACCCATTTACTATATCCTCTTTCCATATTAATTTTCCGTTATTTAACCAATTTGCCATTCTTTTTCTAGCAATGGGATATTTTTGTTCAAATCTGAAAACTAAAAATCCTTCAACAGAGGCTTGATTTGTAAGAACTGCTCTTTGTACTCGCAGTCCTGTTTCTACTTCTGTTAAATTATATTGAGATATAACTCCACATACGCCAATTCTAGCAAATGGGGCAATATTACTAATAACAGCATCTGAGATTTTTCCTCCTACGTTATCAAAATAAACATTTACACCATCAGGACAATATTCTTTTATTTTCCTATAAACATTATCATTGTTATAGTTAATTACTGCATCAAAATTTAAAGTGTCTTTTAAGTATTTACACTTTTCATGGTTGCCAGCAATTCCTGTAACATTACATCCTGCGATTTTAGCTAGTTGTCCTACAAGTTGACCTACAGCTCCAGATGCTGCCGATACTACTACATTATCTCCTGGTACTGGTCTGCATACTTCAAAAAGTCCAAAATATGCAGTCATGCCTGGCATTCCAAGCACTCCTACAGCTGTCTGGATAGGTGCTAGGCTTGTGTCTATTTTTCTAACTTGATTTGAACTTATTTTAACATATTCTTGCCATCCTAGTGTGAATCCTTCAACTATGTCTCCTTCTTTATAGTTTGGACACTTGCTTGAGACTACTCTTCCTACTGCTCCACCAGTTATAACGCTACCTAATTGAATGGGAAGTGCATAGCTTTTGGCCTCACTCATTCTTCCTCTCATATAAGGATCTAGTGATAACCATAATATTTTTACAATTACTTCTCCATAATTTATTTCTTCAATAGTTTCATTGATAATTTCAAAGTCATCCAATTTAGGAAATCCTTCAGGTCTTTTTTTTAAAACTACTTTCTTATTTTTATAATTCATTTTATCTCCTTGATATTAAATTTTTCATTGGACTTGATGCATCACCATAAGCTTTTTTTTGCATTCTTTCTGCTAAAAAACTCTGTCTGCCCGCAATTACAGCATTCTTAAAGGACTTTGCCATTAATACAGGGTATTTAGCCTGTGCTATCGCTGAATTTACTAATACAGCTTCGCAGCCAAGCTCCATAGCTAATGAGGCGTCTGATGCTGTTCCAAGACCAGCATCTAGAATTACAGGAAGACTAGACTGTTCAATTATTAATTTTATATTCAATGGATTTAATATTCCTAACCCAGAACCAATAGGTGATCCCAAAGGCATTATACAGTATGCCAAAACTTTAAATCCATCTGTTACTAATTTTTCAGCTGCATTAATTGTTTCTATCATATTAGGGTATAAAGTTTTTTCATCAGCTAAAACTTCTAGTTTAACAATATTCCATCCACCAAGTTCTTTTGCTAGTCTTAGTGTCCTAAGAGCTTCGTTTGCATTAAAGCATCCTGCAGTATTAGGTAAAAAAGTATATTTTTTTGGGTTTATATAATCTGTTAGTTTAGGGAGATTCTTGTCAGTTAAGTTAACTCTTCTAATTGCAACAGTTACAATTTCTGCTCCGCTCGCTTCTAAGGCCTTTTTATTTAATTCATAGTCAGTAAATTTTCCAGTCCCAATTATTAATCTAGATGAAAATTCTTTATTTGCTATCTTTATTTTGCTATCTGAGTTCTGATCCACTCTATCCTCCACCTATAAATTGTACTATTTCAATTTTATCATTATTTTTAATAAAAGTACTTTTATACTGAGATTTTGGAATAACGGTATAGTTTATTTCTATGGCAATCCCATTATAACTAATTTTAAGATTTTTTAAGAGCTCTAATAGATTATTTCTTTCATTGCACATTTTTTTCTTTCCATTAATAAATACTTGTATTTTATTTAAAAAAATGACTAATAAAAAAATGACTAATAAAAAAATTTTAATAATTAATGGTCCTAATTTAAATTTATTAGGAAAGAGGGAGTCAAAAATATATGGAACTATTACTCTTCGAACCCTCGAAAAAAGACTTAAAGCTTATTCTAAAAAAAAAAATGTCAAGTTAACTTTTTATCAATCTAATTCAGAAGGAGAAATCATAAATATTATTCAAAAAAATTTAGAAATATACTCAGCAATAATTATAAACGCTGGAGCATATACGCATACCTCCTTAGCAATAAGTGATTGTTTGCGAGTATTTCAAGGCTTGATATATGAAGTACACATTAGTAATATTTATAAAAGGGAAAAGTTTAGACGATATTCTTATTTATCTGATATAAGTAGTGTAGTAATATGTGGGCTGGGATCTTTAGGATATGAAATTGCAATAGATTTAGCTTCAGTTAACAACAAATAAGCAGAGGGAAGTATGTTTAAGTTTAAAATTGATAAAAAGGCCATAGAATCACTTTGTGAAATAATGAAAAAAAATAATTTGACAGAGATAGAAGTCAAGAATGGAAGTCGAAGTATTAAATTAGCAAAAAACCATAATACCTTTATCAATTCGGAAAAAGAAAATACGTCAATTAAAAATGATGGAAAGATTAGGAATATTAATCAGGATAAATCTATTAATTTAGAAAATACTGTCAAGGCTCCTATGCTAGGAACTTTGTATCATTCTCCTTCTCCCAACGCTAAGCCATTTATCAAAGTAGGTTCTAAAGTTAAAGCTGGCGATATAATATTTATAATAGAAGCAATGAAGACAATGAATCAGGTTAAAAGTGATAAAACAGGCATAGTAAAAAAAATACTTGTAGAAAATGCAATGCCTGTAGAATTTGATCAAGATCTCATTATAGTTGAATAAAATAATGTTTAAAAAAATTCTAATAGCAAATAGAGGGGAAATTGCTGTCAGAATCATAAGAGCTTGTAAAGAGCTAGGTATAAGTAGTGTTGCTATTCATTCTAAAGCAGATGTAGATGCAATGCATGTTAAAATGGCAGAAGAAAGTATTTGTATAGGTGGTAATCACTCTAAGAATAGTTATTTAAATATTCCTGCAATAATAACGGCAGCAGAACTGACAGGTGCAGAAGCTATACATCCTGGTTATGGTTTTTTATCTGAAAATTCTAGATTTGTTAGTATTTTGGAAGAGCATAATATAACTTTTATAGGGCCCAAATCAGAACATATAGAAATAATGTGAGATAAAATTAAGGCTAGAGAAACTATTTCTTCAACTGGGATTCCTCTAGTACCTGGATCAGATGGAAATATTTCAAATTTA
>CAYTJO010000132.1:0-238 GCA_964438215.1 uncultured Rhodospirillaceae bacterium | reverse complement strand
CATAGTAATATTTTTAGATTACCCTAAACATATTGAATTTCAATTTTTTGCTGATAAATATGGCAATGTTATTCATCTAGGAGAAAGAGACTGTTCTATTCAAAGAAGACATCAAAAAATAATAGAGGAAGCTCCAGCTAATAATATTAATGCTTCTGAAAAGAAAAAGGTTTTAAAAGCTATCATTAATGCTATGAAGAAAATTAAGTACATTAGCGCAGGGACGGTAGAAATGTTA
>CAYTJO010000131.1:268-4494 GCA_964438215.1 uncultured Rhodospirillaceae bacterium | reverse complement strand
TCTCCTACAGATCGAACTCTTCTGTTTCCTAGATGATCAATATCATCATATTCTCCAATGCCGTCTTTCAAATTTACTATAATATCTATGACACTCAATATATCTTCTCTGTTTAGCTCACCATAGGATTCTTCTAGTAGAGATCCGATGCGAGAATTTAACTTTACTCTTCCAACAGAAGATAGATCATACTTCTCAGACTTCATTTTTTTTAATTCAGTGTTCTGAACCCAAAGGTTTGCAGCGAAGGTTTGCCTCGCATTAGTTCCAACTGTTACTAAAGACCAATCTTTTTTTCTTTCAAGTAACCATACTCCCTCCTGCTCAATTATATCTTTGCTAAGCGAAATAACTTTATCTTTTTGTGAAGATGATGAATAAAAATTTAATTGGTCTTGTGACGCCTCTAACCTAGCAAAAAATAGATCAAAAAATAACTTTTCTGAGCTATCTTCAGTAGGAGGTTCTCCAGGCCTCATAATTTTGTATATTGCTGCCAATGCCTCAGACCTTTTCACCTCTTTTTCTGCAACTATTGTATTTCTTATATACGGTCCTGATTTAATGTTTGTAATTATGACTGAAAAATTATTAATATCATTGCTTCTTAAATTATCTAATAGTTTTTCATCGATTTCATCACCAGACTCTCCGTAAATCTCTCCTGTCTCCTCGTTAAAAATATCTTTTGCCAAAAACTTACTAAATATTGCTTCATCAGGAACCAAGATATTTTTTACCTTTTTTTCCTGAAATTCTTTGTTACTTCTACTGGTTAACCTGTCACCCTTCGAAAGAAGGATTTCTCCATTTTCTGCATTGATTAAATCAAAGCCTAGTTCTCCTTTTAGGTCATCAAAATCATAGTTTATATTTACCAGCTTTTTATCTTCAAGCTTGTAATCCTCTGTTTTGTAAAATCTTTGAAGAACTTGTTCATTTTCTAGTCCCATAGATTTTAGTAAAAATGCTAACGATAACTTTTTTCTTCTATCAATTCTAAAAAAAAGATAATTTTTTGCATCAAATTCTACATCCAGCCATGAACCTCTGTATGGGATAACCCTGGCAGAATTACTTCCATCAAAGAAGACACCCGGAGATCTATGCATTTGACTTACTATGACTCTCTCAGTCCCATTTATTACAAAGGTGGCTTTATCTGTCATTAAAGGGATATCGCCTAAATATACTTCCTCTTCACGAGCATCTTTTCCAATTTCTTGATTAGTTTCTTCATCTACTTTTACTATATCTAGCCTGAAAATTACCTTTAATGCTGCAGCGTATGTTAAACCTCTTTGTCTGCATTCAATTACATCATATTTAGGTCTATCCAACTTATAAGAAATATACTTTAAAGTCATCCTACCAGCATAATCTTTAACAGGAAAAACACTTGATAAAGCATCATGAATTCCTATGTGCGACTCAAGATTTTCTTCCGTTTTTGAGGTTAGTAATTGTCGATATGAAGATCTTTGTATTTCTATTAGATTCGGCATATCAGTAATGTCCTGTAACACACCAAATTGATGTCTGAGGGGTTTTCTATTCCTAAGAGAGAGTTTATTAGCCATGTAGCTCCTATTTAAATGTAAGTATTAAATGTAAATGAATCAAAAACAAGGTTCCATAAAACCTTCCCCCAATGAGAATTGTTTTAATAAAACCAAAGTTTACTTATTTTAATTCTATTTTAGCGCCAGACTCTTCGAACTTTTTCTTCAATTCCTCTGCTTCTCCTTTTACTACACCCTCCTTTATGGTTTTGGGAGCTCCTTCAACCAAATCTTTTGCTTCTTTTAATCCTAAACCAGTTGCAGCTCTTACTTCTTTAATAATATTAATTTTTTTATCACCAACCTCTTTTAAAACTATATCAAAGGTATCTTTTTCTGCAGATTTTTGTTCTTCAGTTCCCCCTCCTGCTGCTGCAACTGCAGTCACTGGCGCAGCAGCTGATACGCCCCATTTTTCTTGTAGCAACTTTGATAATTCTGCAGCTTCCATTACAGAAAGCTTAGAAAGTTCATCTACCATTTTATTTAAATCTGTCATAATATTTACCTTTCAATTAAAGTTAGTTTTCTTTATTAGAAAAATTATTAAAAACTCCTACTAATTCAGTGCTAGCAGCATTAAGTAGTTGCACCAAATTTTGATGTGGTGCAAACAAATAACTAGCTATTTGACTCCTTAGATCTTCTAATGATGAAAGTTTTGAAAGAGTATTAAACTCTTCCTCATCAATAATTTTTTCGTTAAGACTTGCTTTTACAACTTTTAGCTTTTCATTTTCATCTGAATACTTTTTAACTACTTTTATACCTGCAACAGGATCTTTTGAAAAAACTATAGCTGTAGGTCCTTTAAAATAGTTTTCTAATGCTTCGTAAGGAGTTTCTTTAGAAGCAATCTTAACCAGACTATTTTTCGCAACAAAAAACTTAGCTCCAACTTTGTTAACTTCTTGCCTGAATTCAGTTAACTCTGATGTATTCAACCCTAAATAGTGTGTCAATATAATACCCTCAGACTCTTCAAAGTATTTTTTTAAACTTTTTACTGCGATTTTTTTTTGTTCTCTATCCATTTTTAACCAAAAAAGCCAAAGACGGAATAAAACTATCTATGAAGGATTTATTGTAACCTTCAGTCTTTGACAGAAAATTCAACTTAATACATTACATAACAAAGTCAAGTTATTTTTATTTATGAGATATTTTTAATGATGGCCCCATAGAAGGAGATAAATAAATATCTTTTAAATAATTTCCTTTTGTACCCTTTGGTTTAGCTTTGATAATTGTATCAATAAAATAATTTACATTTTCCTTCAGTTTTTCTTCTGAAAAACTTACTTTGCCAACACCAGAGTGAACAATACCTGTTTTGTCAGCTTTATATTCAATTTGTCCCTTTTTTACTTCTTTAACTTTCTTAGATACATCATCTGTTACAGTACCCATTTTAGGGTTGGGCATAAGTCCTTTGGGTCCTAAAATTTTTCCATACTTTCCTACTAATGACATCATACTAGGTGTTGCTATTACAATATCTACTTTTATCTTGTTTTTTTCTATTTTCTCTCCTAAATCTTCTTGTCCAGTAAAATCTGCTCCAGCATCCAAAGCTTCTTTAAGCTTTTCATCTTTTGCAAAAACTGCAATTTTAAGTTTTTTCCCTGTCCCATTTGGAAGGTTTGCTAAACCTCTTACAATTTGATCTGATTGTTTTGGATCAATTCCTAAATTGATTGCAATATCAAGAGTTTCATCAAACTTCACAGAGCTTTGGCTTTTTATCTTTTTAATTGCCTCGTTAATTTCATAAGTCTTATTTTCTGTAATATCTTTTTTTAAGCTTTTATATCGTTTTCCTCTTTTACTCATAACTAAACCTATTATTCTATTACTTCTACGCCCATTGATCTGGCTGTACCTGCAATAATTTTTGCTGCCTGATCAACATCTGAAGTATTTAAGTCAGGTAATTTTTCTTTAGCAATTTTCTTTAATTGTTCTGAGGTAATTTTAGCTACAGGATCAGAAATTCCCGCGCTACCAGAACCTTTTTTTAAATTAATCTCTTTTTTAATATAAAAGCTAGCAGGAGGCTTTTTAATAAGAAACTCAAAGCTTTTATCTTCATAAACTGTAATTATTACAGGACAAGGCATACCTTTTTCAAGTTTTTCAGTTTTAGCATTAAAGGTTTTGCAAAAGTCCATAATATTTAAACCAGCTTGACCAAGTGCAGGACCTATAGGCGGAGAAGGACTAGCTTGTCCAGCAGGAACCTGTAATTTAACATAACCCTTTATTTTTTTTATTGCCATTATATAAACCTAAATTAAAAAAAATATTTATATATTTAATTGAAACTTAAATCAAGATTTTTCTACTTGTGTGTATTCTAATTCTACGGGAGTTGCTCTTCCAAAAATTGACACCGCTACCTTTAATCTTGATTTATCAGCATCTACCTCTTCAACCACACCATTAAATGAAGCAAAGGGACCATCTGCTACTTTTACAGACTCACCTACTTCGAAGGTTACAGTTGGAACAACACTTTCCATTCCCTCTTGTATTTGATTTAAAATTCTTTCTGCCTCATTATCTCTTAGTGCTACTGGCTTATTACCTGCTCCCAAGAAATTACTTACACGTTTGATTTTTTTTATTAAGTGCCAAGTTTCATCACTCATTACCATGTTAATC
>CAYTJO010000131.1:0-256 GCA_964438215.1 uncultured Rhodospirillaceae bacterium | reverse complement strand
TTTCTTAACCTCTTCTTTAATAGAGTCAATTACCTTAGCTTCAAATCCAGAATGTGTATGAATAATAAACCATTTATAATTAATTTGTTTTGTTTCCATCTATAAACCCATTAAAGTTTTAATGAACCATGCTATAATATTGTCAACTAAGAGAAAAAAAATTGAAAAAATCACTACCATTATAAGAACCATAGCAGTCGTAATAAGGGTTTCTTTACGGGTGGGCCAAACAATTTTTTTTCCTTCTTTTTTAACT
>CAYTJO010000130.1:0-4526 GCA_964438215.1 uncultured Rhodospirillaceae bacterium | reverse complement strand
GAGATCAACTTTTTTAAATTTAGCAGCAGCTTTTAGCGCTGCCATTGATACAGCTATAATTGTATTAGCTCCTAATGCAGATTTGTTTTCAGTTCCATCTAAATTTATTAAAATATTATCAATTTTTGTTTGATTGAAAACTTTTTCTCCTTTTAAAGCGAAATTAATTTTTGTTTTAATATCATTAATATTTTTATCAATACTAAATCCTAAAAGTTTTGCACTATTATCTCTTTTTTCTAATGCCTCATTTCTTCCTACAGAGGCTCCTGATGGAGCTATTGCTCTTCCAATAATTTCATTATCTAATATAACTTCAGCCTCTACTGTAGGAATTCCTCTGCTATCAAAAACCATTCTACCACTTATTTTTTTAATTTTAGGCTCTGATAGCATTCTCCCATACCTGAAACAAATTATTTAAATTATAAATTTTTTTAGAAATAATTCTTTTTGCTAAATTTCTAGCTAAGATTTTATTTTTGTTATTAAAGTATTCTACAGGTGACTTTCCATCTACTCTTGCTAAAATTAAGAGAGCTTGCAGTATAATGAATTTTTTTAAGTAATTCTTGGTATTTATTATTGGAAAGTGAGATAAATAAGTTTCTAAAAAACTTTTGCTTAAATTTAAATAACTTTTAAATATATCTTTATTTAGAATACTTTTTAAAATTATATGATTATTTAAAAAAGCTAGATCAAATATAGGGTTTCCCCAACAAGCAGTTTCTGCATCAAGAATAATTGGATAGTTTTTTCCAATTAATATATTTTTTGGACTAAAATCACCATGGATTACAGTGTTTTGATTTTTAGTTAAAAAAGCTATAGTGCTTTTATAGTAACTTGAAAACTCAGGATAAAATTTTGATGTAAATACCAAATAGGGTTCAATTCTTATCGCGTAAAATGTTTTATCATTTAAAAAAATTTTTTTGAATTTTTTTTTTTTATAATAATATTTATGAACAATACCCAGCAACCTTCCAATTCTTTTTCCATCTTTTAAAGATATAGATTTTTCTAAAAGTTTTTTTTTCCAAACTACAAACTTATTATTATCAAACCATTCCAACGCAAGAATGAAGTTCTTTTTATCATGACATAGAAGTGTTGGAAATGATTTTGGAATAATGCTCTTACAATTAGTAAAATAATTTGCTTCAAAATTATTTCTTTCAATTGGAGCAAACCAGTCTTCTTTAACTGTAAGCTTTGCTAGGGCTCTTTTAATGCAGTATTCATTATTTGAAGTTTTAACATGCCATATGTCTGAGGATACTCCATCAGTAATTTTCTTAAAGTTATATTTCTGACTTTTAGACAATAAACCAAATTTAATTGATGCTAAGTATATTTCTTTAGGAAGTTTATTTGTTTTCAATTAACAATACCGGATCTTTATCAATAGGTTTCATTGGCCCAGAAATTATTGCTCCTACTTCAACAACTATAGTATTGTAAGATAAAGAACCTTTAACTTTACCTCCTTTGCAAACTTGAAGTTCTCTTACTTCACCATTACCAGTAAATTCTCCGTATATTTCTAAAGTGTCACAGTTTAAATTTCCATCTATTTTACCTTTTGCCCCAATTTTTATATATTTTCCTTTTATATTTCCCTTAATGTATCCATGAACATCTAAAGTACACTCAGAAGTAAATATTCCACCCTTTTCAACTAATACTTTGGTTTCATGTGCAATGCTAGAAATGCCATTATTTAATTTCTTTATCTTCATATGACCGTTTATAGCACTATTAAAATTTTTAATCGATGATTTTTTTATTGTTATAAGATTTTTTTTATTATATTTAATTAATATGTTTAAATCAGTAAATAATTGCAATAACACAGAGGATTTTAGAAATTTAGCAAGAAAGAGACTCCCGAGTCCAATTTTTCACTACATAGACGGGGCAGCAGATGATGAGATCACACTAAGAAGAAATACAGAGGCTTATGAGTCCTGTGATTTGGTTCCAAATGTGCTGGCAGGAGTAGAAGAAGTGGATATGTCTACAGAAATTTTTGGAAAAAAAATAGATCTTCCATTTTTTTGTTCTCCAACAGCTTTGCAAAGGCTATTTCATCACGATGGTGAGCTAGCTGTGGGTAAAGCAGCTCAAAAATTTAATACATTTTTTGGAGTATCATCTTTAGGTACTTTTAGTTTGAAAGAAATCTCACAACATGTTAAAACGCCTAAAATCTTCCAGTTTTACTTTCATAAGGATAGAGGCTTAAATGATAGCATGGTAGAAAAATGCAAAGAAGCTAATTTTGATGCTATAGCATTAACAGTAGATACTATTACTGGAGGTAATAGAGAAAGAGATTTAAATACAGGCTTTACTTCTCCTCCTAAATTGACTTTAGGGAGTTTAATTAGTTTTGCTTTGCATCCTATGTGGGCCATAAACTACTTTACACACAAAAAGTTTGAACTTTCTGAATTAAAAGACTACATCACGGAGGGTAGCAACTTAGCAATATCAGTAGGCGACTACTTTTCATCTATGTTAGATCAAAATATGAATTGGAAGGATGCAGAAAAACTAAGAGATAAATGGGGAGGTCATTTTTGCCTTAAAGGAATTATGAGCGTTGATGATGCCAAAAAGGCTGTAGATATAGGAGCAACAGCAATAATGGTGGAAGACAATTAGATGGATCTAGAGCACGTTTTGATCAATTGAAAGAAATAGTAGATGCTGTCGGAGACAAAATTGATGTTATTTGTGATGGAGGTATAAGAAGAGGGACTCATATTTTAAAAGCATTATCACTAGGAGCCAAAGCTTGTTCAGGGGGAAGATTATATCTTTATGCTCTTGCTGCGGCAGGTCAAAAAGGAGTTGAAAGAGCATTAAATAATATGAAAAATGAAATTGAAAGAGATATGAAGTTAATGGGTTGTAAAAAAATTAATGATCTTTCAAGAAGGAACCTGAGATTTAGATAAGAAAATTATCTTTTGGTTACAAATATAAGGTTATTCTAAATTTTCACAAATTTTGCTATTTTTACTAAAAAAATTCATACAGTATTTTTTATCTAAAGGAATGTTTTGTAATTATGAATAGATGAATATTGTTAGGTTTTTAATTTGTTTTTCATTTATGTAAGTTTTAGAATTTCATAAAAAATTGTATGAAGAATTTATAAGCAAGCTTAGAGTTGAAAAAGTTAAATATTATGAAATAAATTTTCCTAGCCAAACAACTAAGCTAAATGATTTAATGAATGATCACTCTATTGAAAATATAGTTTATGAATATATGAGATACGGTTATGAAAAAGATATTAAAGTTTATGATGTTTTCGATGACTTTTATATAAATTCATGGCAATATTGTAAACAAGGATTTTTTAAATTTAAAGATAAAATGCCGCTATTATTAAATAATTTAAGATAAATAATCAGAGAATCCATTTTTTTCTAAATAACTAATAACAGCGTAATCTGCTTCAAGCCAATCAAGTTTTCTTAAATTACTAATATTCATTAATTTATATTCTTTGTGAGCTTTTAATTTAAAGTTTAAGTTGCTTATTTGAGAAATATAAAACTTAATATTTACATCAAAATCAGGATAACTATAGGATGTTTCATAATATTTTTTAAAGTTTTTAATATTAACTTCTAATTATTCTTTCAATTCTCTTCTAAGTGCATGGCTAGGAGTTTCTTCTTTTTTAATTTTTCCTCCAGGAAATTCGTATTTCAAGGATATGTGCTTTTTCTTTTCAGAAAAAGGCCTTTTAAATGCTAGAATTTTATTTTTATATACTAAGATTGCAGCTACTACCTTCACTTTTTAACTTTTTAATACCCGCATAAAATTATTTAGATCATAACTAGACGGACTTTGATAAACTGATAGTTGAAACAATTTAGTAGATGCTAATATGTGATCAAAAATATCTGATTGAATATCTTCATAATCTTGCCAATTAGTTGTAGAAGTAAAAGCATAAATTTCTAGAGGAAGACCATACTGATTCAGAGGTTTTTGCCTTACCATTAAAGTCATATTTTTGTTTATATTTTTATTGTTTTCTAAATATTTTTTAATATAGACTCTAAAACATCCTACATTAGTTAGTTTTCTTTTAATATTTTTATTATTGCTTTTAAGATTATTCTCGTTTTCTATTTCTTCAGTTTTATGTGCTATATATGGTTTTAAAATTTCAATTGAAGAAATGTTTTTTAATAACTCATTGTCTGCAAATTTAATAGAGGATGTTTTAATTATTATATCTCTCTTTATTCTTCTTCCTCCACTCTCTTTCATATTTCTCCAATTTTTAAATGTTAATTCAAGAAATTTAGAGGTTGGAAAAGTCGTAATTGCATTATCCCATGCTTTTACTTTAACTCTATGGAGACCTACTTCTAATACTTCTCCATCAATATCTAGATTCTTCAACTCAATCCAATCTCCTTCTTTTATAAGGTTGCCTCCATAAACTTGAATACTGGCTACTAGTCCTAAAATAGTATCCTTCAAAACCA
>CAYTJO010000129.1:1732-4572 GCA_964438215.1 uncultured Rhodospirillaceae bacterium | reverse complement strand
AACAAATAAAGAAAATAAGCTAATAAAAATTTTAAATAGTGGAGAAAGTTTTGGAGAAATTGCATTAATAAGAGGAAGAAAACGAAATAATTCAGCCATTGCAGTTGGCCCTACTACACTTAAGATTATTAAAGGAGTAATGATATCTAAATTAATTGACAATGAAAACCCTCTGGTACAATTATCATTAATATCATTAGCTAAAAAATTAGAAATAATTAATGGAATAAGAAGTATTGACCATCATAATAGGCTAAAAAAAGAAGGGTTAATAGTCTGAGTAAACCACTACAGGATCAAAACTTTTTTAACAGTAATTAAGGATAATAATTATGTTAAATAAATTTTTTCTTATTTAAGATTAATAAAAGCAATAAAGGAATAACTGAAGCCCAAAAACTTATATAAGATATTTTATTAAAAGCCATAATGAAACTTTCTCTTTCATATAAAAGCAAAAGGTTATCTAAAAATTCACTATTAATATTTTCATTTTCATTTGCACTTAAGGCAAGTGTTTCAGTATTATAGTTTTCTGAAATTTTAGAAAAAATTTGTTTTTTAAATTTAATAAGATAATTACTTGAAATAGCTATTGATACTGCTGCTGTTAATCTCATTGTTAAATTATACATTGCTGACGCATTAGGTATCTTGCTAGTATGAAGAGATGAAAAGCAAATATACTGACTACCCATAAATAATAATTGTGTTCCAATTCCCTTAAGTAACTGAGATGGAAAAAAATCAATGAAAACATAATCTGCTGTTATGTGTGATTGCATATACGTTCCTAACCCAGTAATAAGGCTTCCTAGTATTATTATTGATTTTTCGCCGTAAATCTTTAGAAAACGTCCGGCAATAGGTCCTGCTAACATCATACCTATGCCCATAGTTGAAATAATTAATCCTATATCAATTGGGTCAATATGATGCATTTTGGTAATTAGTACAGGAATTAGAAATATTGGAGGATATATATTTATGGCGAATATACAACATATAATAGAACCTATAAAAAAATTTTTTTCTGTAAATATCTTTATATCTATTATCGGGTTTTTAAAAGTAAGTTCTCGTTTTATAAAAAAAGTTAAACATAAAATAAAAATAGTGAAGCAAATGAAAATAAAATTAGAATAAAACCAATCTCTTCTTTCTCCTTCTTCTAAAAATACCAGCAAAGCTATTAAACCTGTTGCTAATAATAATATTCCCTGGTAATCAATTTTAGATATTAATGTTTTATCTCTTTCTTTTAAATCTATAAATAAATAACCCAATATAAAAATTATAATTCCAACTGGAACATTATATAAAAACATCCACCGCCAATTTAAATATTCAGTAAGCGCCCCCCCTAATATAGGTCCTAAGGCGATAGAAGAAACACCAATTGTAGCTGCAACTGATAGTATTATAGGAATTTCTTTAGGTTTAAACATAATATAAATATTAGCCATCATGATTGGTATCATTGCACCTCCAAAAAGACCTTGGAAACCCCTAAAGATTGTCATCATAAGGAAGCTATCTGAAATAGCACAACCTATGCTAGAACATACAAAACCTGATAAACTTATGAGAAAAAAGACTCTTGTAGATAATAACCTTATCAACCAGCCACTAAAAGGAATTATAATTACTTCAGTCATCAATGAAGCTGACATTACATATGAGATTTCCTCAATGCTGGCATTTAATTCACCTTGTAAATATTTTAAAGAGGAACCAACTATCTGAACACTTAGCATATTTAATACAAAACCACTAAGTATAATTAAAAAAATAAATAAATTTTTCTTACTCATAATTAAATCTTACGGTTTAATCTTTTTACAGATAACTATTAAATATATAATGCTTAGTTTGTAAGTAAAACTAAGAATACATTATCATTTTATATATTCGAAATATTACTACAACTATATAAATATTCTTCCCCTGTTGGAAACTGCATTGAAGCAGTCATTTTTTCCATATCAATACGTCTATTCCATTCAGTTTTCTTATTATATAAAGTAATAATATTTTTTGAAAACTTAACTATCCAGTCTTTACCTACTCTATTTTCTGAATTGCTTAGTTCGTACCATCTGCCTTTATAATACCACTCAAAATTAGGATCTTTAATTCTAAAAATATCACTTCTACCAGTCCCTGTAATTTCATTGCACTTTATTATAAGACTTTGATTGTTATTATCTTTAGCATTCAAAATAATCAAACAAAAAAATAATATTAAAGATATTAAGATTTTCATAATTATAAACTCTCCTTAAAATTAATTTCTACCTATTATGTTACTCTTTGAAATAATAAAGAACCTCTATATTATTGATTAGCTTCAATAACATCAGAGAAGGAATTTCATAGGTTTAAATGCTATCTTCATCGCCATTCTCTTATTCTTTTCAATGCTTTAGTATTAAAATTATTATCTTCTAAACCTACTTGAAAAAAGTATTTTTCAAACAAGAGTTGTGTGCTTTTTTCAGTTTGATGGTTCTTCATTTCCCATTTATCTGCCCTCCAATATTTATCAAGATATTTATTATAACCTATAAAAGTTTGAGTTTTTAGCAAGGAATCTTTTCTATCAAAAAAATCTATTTTATCTATTCTGAACTCATCAACATCTATCCATACTAATCGTTTTGTATAACCAGAAAATTTATATTTAGGAATAGTCTTTAACTTGTAACATTCATTATCTAAACTAGGACATTTTTCAATAGTAATAAATATCCATTCATATTTGTTAATCTCATTCCCTGTGATATCCTCGTAAGCAAATTCAGATCCTACAAAAGGACCAGATATAATTTTAGAAGAAA
>CAYTJO010000129.1:0-1653 GCA_964438215.1 uncultured Rhodospirillaceae bacterium | reverse complement strand
TACTCATTTTAATGACGGTAGATACAACCACTGATCATCTGGTTTTAAAATGTTTGCATAAGATAACATAGCTGTGCCATTCAAATCTTTTGGATTGAAAAATAATAATAATGATTTATCGCCAATATCCCTAGGTTTTCTTTCAAAAATTCGTGCTTCCATTACTCTAGAGTTTGTTTCTCCGTAAGCATTTATCAAAATCATCTTCATTTTAGAAATTTGATCTATGAAACCTAAGTCTCTATCATCATATTCTATGGCGATAGCTTTACCTACTTGCTTATCATCCCCCATAGAAAGTAAATCATTTTTTGTTTTCTCTGCAAATAATTTACTACTTATTAAAATAATTAAATTTAAAAAAATTATAATATAAATATAATTATTTAAAAAAAATTTCATATTACGACCTCTTTGTATTGTTTAATTTATCAATTAATAATAAAAATGGAGGTAATAAAAAAAAGTCTAAAGCTAAAGCAGAACCAATAACAATTGCTGCCAACATACCTAAATAAGCATTCATCTGAAATCCTGACTGAGATAATACTAAGAAACCTCCTATTAATATAACTGTGGTAACTACTAATGCATTCCCAACGGTATTAAAAGCATATTTTATAGCCTCTGGTGCCTCTAATTTTTTTTCACGCCTTGCTCTTAAATATTTGGACAGAAAGTGTACGGTATCATCTACAATTATTCCTAAACAAACTGCAAATGCAAATGCTACAGCCATATTTATCTGACCAATTAATAACCCCCATAACCCAAAACCTAATAATAAAGGAGTAAGGTTAGGAATTAAAGAAATAAAACCAATTTTAAAACTTTTAAGAAAAAGCAATATTACCATAGATATTAAAATCAAAGAAAATATGTTTCCTTTAATCATAGCTTTAATATTGCGATCAGAAATAAATGAAAACATCACAGCAGGACTAGTTCCTTCAGAGTTCATATAATCAGGGGTATTATCAAGCAACCATTTCTCTGACCTAGCTTTAAAAGCTCTTAATTCATTAGTAGAGAGATCTTTTACTGTAGCTGTCAATCTTGTAGAACTTTTGTCTATATTTATACGGTCATTTAGATCTAAGCCATATGGTAAAGAAAGTTCATATAGCAATAAATATTGAGCAGCCATATCCTGTTTATTAGGAATTGAATAAAAACTCATATCATCTTGATGCATATTTTTATTTAAACGTTTAAATATATCAGCAACACTAAAAACGTGATCTACTTCTGGTTGCACCTTTAGCCAAACAGGACTTGTTATTTGCTCTGGTCCATTAGAAGAAATTGAAAAATCTATTTCATAAATTCCACTCAAATTTTTCATCATAAATTCAGTATCTGGTCTAAAAGATATTGATTGATCAAAATATTGAACAAATTTATCATTTATTTCAATTTTTTTAATCATTAGCCCTATAATTATTGTAATAAAAATAGAAATTATTAAAAAAGGTTTATAAAACTTTATAATTAAACAAGCAAATTTATTCATTAAGCTTTCTTTTTTTGACTTATCAGGCTTAAACCCTAAAGGCAATTTAGCAAGCAATGAAGGTAGAAGAAAAGTAGAATAAAAAAAAGCAGCTCCTATTCCAAAAGCAGTCATATTTCCTAAATGCCAAAATGGCGGAC
>CAYTJO010000128.1:3748-4614 GCA_964438215.1 uncultured Rhodospirillaceae bacterium | reverse complement strand
TAAAAGGAAATTGGCTTGTAAAATTACCAGAAAAATTTACTCCAAAACAAGCAATGTCTATAGGTACGGCTGGGTATACGGCTATGCTTTGTTTATTAGCTCTAGAAAATAATGGAATAACACCAGATAAAGGAGAGATTTTAGTAACTGGAGCAACAGGGGGAGTTGGGAGTATCGCAATTACCTTATTAAGTAAATTAGGCTATAAAGTATGCGCTTCTTCTGGTAGACCAGAACATATGGATTATTTAAAGTCTTTAGGTGCTCAAAGAATTATTGATAGAGCTGAATTATCACAGAAAGGTAGACCATTAGGAAAAGAAATTTGGGCAGGTGCTATAGATTCAGTTGGAAGTTTTACATTAGCAAATATTTGCGCTTCTACAAAGTATGGGGGTACTGTAGTAGCATGTGGTTTAGCTCAAGGTTTTGATTTTCCAGCTACGGTTATGCCTTTTATATTAAGAGGCGTAACTCTTACAGGCGTTGATAGTGTTTATTGTCCAATGAAATACAGAATAGAGGCTTGGCAAAGGTTGCGAAAAGATTTGAGTTTAGATTCCCTAGAAAAAATGACAACAACCATTTCTCTTCATGATGTTATTGAAGCTGCAGAAAATATGCTTAAAAATAACTCATATGGCAGAATAGTTATTGACGTTAATAACTAATATATTTGCCAAGATAATGTTTTTTTAATACTAAAAAATATTTTTTATTTTAAAAAATAGTTTCTAAAAAACTTTACCTTTTCCATTCGAGCAATAATATAAGTACTATTTACTTTTTCTTTTCTTCCTGTGCCTGTATTATTTAATAGATTTTTTTTATTCGATACTATTACAGTATTTTCATTTTTTTGATTT
>CAYTJO010000128.1:426-3738 GCA_964438215.1 uncultured Rhodospirillaceae bacterium | reverse complement strand
TATACATCATTTTTGTTTAATTTTCTCCAAGTATTAAAAACTTTTGATGCGTATTGATTCTTTTTTATAGTTCTATATGAATGATAGTATCCTACTGCCTCTTTATAAGAGCCATATTTCTGGTACAAATTTTTTATTAGATTAGCTGACCATTCTACATTAGTTTCAGGGTCAAATGCTTTTTCAAGACTTATGAAAGCGTTAGGGTGGTACATATGATTTACTTGCATGCAACCCATATCAATATTTTTTCTACCTCTTTTTATAAAACCCGTTACATATTGTAAAGCTTTTTCTTTAGAGTTAAAGAATTTACCTTTGCCTTTCATATTAATAGTCCAAGGCCAAGCTACAAACTCTCCATTCTTCAAACTTTTTCCTGATTCTGTAAGAGCTATAGAAACTAATAAATTTTCTGGTAGTCTATAAATTTTTTCAAATTTTTTTGCAGATTCTATACATCTATAAATTTCTGTATTACCTTTTTTTAGTAATAAAAATGCAGCTAAAAATATAAAAATAAATGTTTTCATAAGATCTTTTGTGCAATCGATATGCCATAAATATAAAATTTGACTAAGTTATATTTTAAAAATAAAATAATTCAGAGTTTAAAATGTTTGGTTTGATGTCAAATAAAAATTTGTTGATTTCTTCACTTATTGAACACAGTAGTGAATATCATTCAAATACTGAAATAGTGCATAGATTATCAAATGGAAAAATAGAAAAATCTAATTATAAAGAAACTAATGATCGAATTAGAAAGCTAGCTAAATCTTTGATTAGCATGGGTGTTAAGCTAGGAGATAGACTAGGAACAATTGCATGGAGTAATCTAAGACATTTTGAATTATACTATGGTATATCAGGAATTGGAGCCATATGTCATACTATAAACCCAAGGCTTTTTAAAGAACAACTAGTCTTTATAATTAATGATGCTGGAGATAAACTATTATTCGTTGATTTAGACTTTAAAGAAATAATATCAGATATTAGTGACAAATTAAACACTGTCGAAAAAATAGTATTTCTATGCTCGGAAAATGAATTACCTAGTAGTTATAATATTAAACAGGAAATATTAGCTTATGAGAACTTAATAAATTCAAATAAAATACTTGATCAATGGCCAGAATTTGACGAAAATACTGCATCATCTCTATGTTACACATCTGGTACAACAGGAAATCCAAAGGGTGTTTTATATTCTCATAGATCTACAATAATTCATACTCTTGCCGCTGCTAATCCTGATGCTTTAGATATTTCAAGCACTGATGTAATAATGCCAATTGCTCCAATGTTTCATGCTAATGCTTGGGGTATTCCGTACATTGCAAATATGGTGGGTGCAAAACTAGTTTTGCCTGGAAGACATCTAGATGGAGAGAATGTTTATAATATTTTAAATCAAGAGAAAGTAACATTTACAGCTGCTGTACCTACCATTTGGCTTATGTTATTTGAATACTTAGATAAAACAAAAAAAAAATTAAATTTTTTGAAAAGATGTGTAATAGGGGGGTCTGCATGTCCAAGGTTTATGATAGAAGACTTTCATAAAAAGTATGAAGTTGAAGTTATTCATGCTTGGGGAATGACAGAAACTTCTCCACTTGGGACGGTAAACAAACCTTTGAGAAAGCACTTATCTTTATCACAAGATCAAAAGTATCATTTAGCTACTAAACAGGGAAGACCAATTTATGGTGTAAAAATTAAGATAACTGATGATAATGGAGATGAACTGCCTCATGATGGAAAAGCTTTTGGAAATTTATGGGTAAAAGGTCCTTGGATTTGTTCTGGCTACTTAAATATGTCTGAAAGTGATGTGCATGACGAGAAAGGTTGGTTTTTAACAGGTGATGTAGCAAGTGTTGATGAAGATGGTTTCATGCTTATTACCGACAGGGTAAAGGATGTTATCAAGTCTGGGGGAGAATGGATTAGCTCTATACAGGTCGAAAATATTGCAGTTGGACATAAAAAAATATCTGAGGCTGCAGTAATTGGGGCAAAACATAAAAAATGGGATGAAAGGCCTTTATTATTAGTAGTGAAAGCAGAAGAAATACAAAAAGATGAAATATATAATTTCTTAAAGGACAAAATAGCCAAATGGTGGATGCCTGACGATATAGTATTTGTAAACCAGTTACCGCATACTGCAACAGGTAAAATTAGAAAGGTAGAATTAAAAAAAACTTATGAAAACTATTTTTTTAATCTTCATAAAGAAAATGATGAAAGTTAGCTACCAAATCTTGAGCCTTGTTTGAAATTATTTCAACTTCTGCTATTTTTTCCTGTATTATTTTTCTATTATGACTAATTCTAGAATTATTCCTAAAAATATTTAATATATTTTCTTTCTGTAAATTAAACAGCTGATTTATTTCTTTCTCACTATAACTAACAATTTTTTTCTTTGAAGTTAGTTTTTTTTTATTTGATTTGTTATGTTTTTTATAATTATTCAATGATACTTCTAAAAACTTTACCAGTTCCTCATTAACTATTTTTGACTCTTCTAGTGCTTCCATCATAATCTCATTAGATGAAATTATTTTTTCAGTAACAGAGGCAGTTCCTTTATTTATCTCTATTCTTTTTTTTAAATATTCAAATAAATTTATATGCGTGGTTCTTTCATTGATGAATTTTCTAGCTCTTTCTAGTTGCAACAACAATAATTCTCTAGTTACATCATATGACTCTCTATATGCACCATGCAAATTGTCATGGTTAATACTAACTAATGCTCTATTTTTTTTTATTAAAATAGTGTTTTCTAAAACAATGTCTTCTAGTTCTTCGTATTTTTTTGATGACATAACTATTCCCCTTTTTCCTCCTTAACGTTATCAAGCTTTTCTTGAATGTTGTCAATTCTATTTTTAATATTTTCAGATTCTTCTAAACTTTTTTCATACATCATTGAATACTTCTCCACATCTTTTATGTAATCTTCTGTTTTTGAGTTAGACTCTATAAGTCTATGGTAGGTTCCTCTAAGCATACCTATAACAACGGGGTGAGTTGTTTTTAAAATTTTCGATAGTTCATTTTTTTGAATTTTTTTTGCTACTACGTGAGTTTTCGCTTTTGCAGTGACAGAATGAGATCTATTTAAATAACAACTAATTTCACCAAACACCTCGCTGGGTCCAGCATCTCCAAGTTTAGTATCTGTGGGAGAATAAAATTCTACTTGACCAGAAACAATTAAATAAGCAAACTCAGGAGGTTCTCCAAAATTATAAATAACATCTCCAGGGTTCCAAGTTCCAACTAATTTTTTAT
>CAYTJO010000128.1:0-416 GCA_964438215.1 uncultured Rhodospirillaceae bacterium | reverse complement strand
GCAGCAAACGTCCTCAATTTACCAGATCATGTAGCAAACCAAATTAAATCTCCTAACTCTACTTATAAATTAAATTTTGGAGTGAGAATTAGAAATAAAATATTTACTTTTACAGGATTTAGATGTGTTCACTCTGAACATCTTGAGCCAGTTAAAGGAGGTATTAGATATGCATTGCATGCAGATCAATCAGAAGTTGAAGCTCTTGCTGCACTGATGTCATATAAATGTGCTTTAGTAGATATTCCTTTTGGAGGGTCTAAAGGGGCTTTAATTTTAGATCCTAGCATATATAAACCTAATGAATTAGAAAAAATAACTAGAAGGTTTGCTCAGGAACTAATTAATAGAGACCTAATAAATCCATCACAAAATGTTCCAGCACCTGACATGGGAACTGGAGAAAGAGAAATGGC
>CAYTJO010000127.1:0-4654 GCA_964438215.1 uncultured Rhodospirillaceae bacterium | reverse complement strand
TTGTTCGGTGATTGGAGACTTATAGATGCAAACTTTCTAATTAGTGGAGAATTAAGTTTAAATGAAAATCTTCTTAAAATAAACTTTAAGTTATGGGATGTTTATCAAGAGAAATTAATTTTAAATAAAAATATTTCTGGAATTTCTGCTTCTGATTGGCGAATCTCTTCTCATATAATTTCAAATCTTATCTATGAAAGCATTACTGGAGAAAAAGGGTATTTTGATACTAAAGTAGTTTATATAGCGGAAGAAGGAGAAGGAGGAAAAAAGTCAAAAAAATTAGCCATTATGGATTATGACGGAAATAATCATAAAATTCTTAGTGATGGAAAAGATTTAGTACTTACCCCAAGATTCTCCCCAGACGGAAAAAATATAGTATTTCTGCAATATAAAAATAATAAAGCCAGTGTTTATTTAATGAATCTTATGTCTAGAAGCATCAAAATATTAGGAAATTACTCAGGGATGAGTTTTGCTCCAAGATTTTCTCCAAATGGGAAAAGAATTATTTTTTCTCTTACAGAAAGGGGGAAATCAAACATATTTATCCGAGATTTAGAAAAAAACAAACAATTTCAGGTTACAAATAACAAATATATTAATACCTCACCATATTTTTCTCCAGATGGAAAAAAAGTAGTTTTTAGCTCTGACAGAGCTGGAAAACAGAATCTCTACATAAAAAAAATAGGAGATAATATTAATAAAATTGAGAGAATTACATATGGGAAAGGTAACTATGCAACACCAGTTTGGTCTCCCAGAGGAGACTATATTGCATTTACAAAATCTTACAGAAAAAGTTTTTTTATTGGATTAATTCAAGCTAATGGCAAAGGTGAAAGATTAATCTCTGAAGGTTACCTTACAGATGGGCCTACTTGGTCTCCTAATGGAAGAACATTAGCTTTTTATAAAACAGTCAAAAATAAAAATAATAAATATGTCTCGAAGCTATTTACTATTGATATTACTGGA
This sequence comes from uncultured Rhodospirillaceae bacterium, assembly GCA_964438215.1. Classification (GTDB taxonomy): domain Bacteria; phylum Pseudomonadota; class Alphaproteobacteria; order TMED109; family TMED109; genus JAYYAX01. The sequence goes on along the minus strand of CAYTJO010000127.1, from coordinate 3,670 downwards.
AATCTTGAAAAAGAGCTAGTAACTCCTTATCAAGCATCTGACCCTGACTGGGGACCTTCAATTAAGTATTAATTTTTTTTATATTTTGTGTAAAATATAAATATGTTATTTTTAAAAAATTATTTAATTTTTGTATTAGTTATAGCTTTTGTCTCATGTTCGGAAAATACTAAAAATATTCCTATCACGGGAGCTGATGTAACTTCTGATAGCATTACTGATGATAATGCTAAAGTAATTGATCAGAATGGTAGCTCTGAAATTTCAGTATCTGACAATGCGACTGAAAATGAAAAATCTATAGAGGAGATCTTAATTGAGGAACTTGTAGAAGTAGGAGATAGAGTCTTCTTTGATTATGATGAATCTAGGTTTAAAAATGAAGGTGTTGAAACATTAAAAAGACAAGCAAGATTTCTTCTAAAAAATAAAGATTTAACTGTTAGAATAGAAGGACATTGTGACCAAAGAGGAACTAGAGAATATAATTTAGCTTTAGGGGAAAGGAGAGCTTTTTCAGTGAAAAGTTTTTTAGTTTCTTTGGGAATTGAGGAAAGTAGAATTTCTGTAATATCTTATGGAAAAGAAAAACCTCAATCGCTAAACAATAATGAAGCTTCCTGGGCTCAAAATAGAACTGCTATAACTGTAATTAATCAATAGGAGATAGTTCTTGTCAAAAAAGAATTTACTATTTTGTGGCTTAGTGTTTTTTTTATTGTTTAGCCAATTAAATTCGAATACTAGCCAAGCCGAAGAATACCTAAATACTGTTATAGATAAAATTAATAAGATGGAAAAAGACCTTCAGAAACTTCAACAAGAAAGTACTTACAATGAAAATACCCAACCCTTAGGTTCTCCTAACAATACAATTGCTTCTCATGAACAAAGACTAATTGATTTAGAAGAAGAAATAAGAACTCTCAATGGAAGAATAGACGAAGTTTTTTTTGAATTAAAGAATATTTCTAACGAATTAAAAGATTTAAAGGCGAAGGATAATATGGCGAACAACATCCCTTTAAATAATATAGAAGATGAAAGTTTAGTTACAGTTGAAAAAGAAAAAAAACCGGAAACCATTACATCAGAAGACCCTAATATGCAAAATAACCCCAGCATGAAAGTTTTGGGAGTAATAAAAGATAGCCAAACAGATAATCAAAATACTGAGTCTTTGAATTTAAATAATAGTGAAAATAACATAGAAAAACCAAATAATATCATCACTAAAAAAGAGGATTCTATTACAAACCAAGAATTAGCAGATTTATCTAAAAACCCCTCTGATATTTATAAACATGCATACAATATGTTAATTCAAGAAAACTTTTTAGAAGCTGAAAAATATTTTAATATTTTCTTAGGAGAAAACCCCAATGACCCCCTTGCTTCAAATGCTTATTATTGGTTAGGGGAAACTTTTTATGTGCAAAAACAATTTCAAAAAGCCGCCATAAGTTTTGCTAAAGGGTATCAAAAGTTTCCTAAGGGAAATAAAGCTCTCGATCAACTATTTAAACTAGCCTTGACTTTCATTAATTTAGGAAAAAATGAAGATGCATGTGCTTCTTTTTCTAAATTAGATTTAGAATTTCCTAATGCTTCAAAAAGAATAAAAAATAGGGCAAAAGAATATAAGATTCGTGCAAAATGTTAAACCTAATAGAACTTTAAATCTTAAAAATTTTTCAAAGTTTTTAGACTCATTAAGTGTTTTAAAGAATAAATCTACAATTGCTGTCGCAGTCTCAGCAGGTGTTGATAGCATGTGTCTTTTGCATTTAAGCGATATTTGGGCAAAAAAAAATGATAAAGATTTATATATAGTTTCTTATAATCACAATATAAGGAAAGAATCTTCGGATGAAGTTAAATATGTTAATATTATAAGTAAAAATTTAGGTTGGAGACACAAAATACTAAAATGGAATTCTCCCTCTAAAAAAAATATTTTAGAAGAAGCTAGAACTGCCAGATATTTGGCAATCTCAGAATTTTGTAAAAAAGAAAATATAGATGTACTTTTGTTAGGGCATCATCAAGATGACTTAATAGAAACTTTTTTTATGAGAGTTATAAAAAAAAGCAGAATAGATGGACTATGTCCTATGGTTCCTCATAGAAAGCTCTTTGGTATTAATTTGGTAAGACCTTTGTTAAAAAACTCTAAAAATGATATTTATTCTTATGCAAAAATGAATAAAGTAAATTTTTATGAAGATCCAACTAATAAAAATAATACATACCTTAGAATACAGATAAGAAAGTATTTAGAAAAAAATAATGAGTTAAAATTTAAATTATCAAAATCTGCTGATTTATTTTGTAAATTAAGAAAATATTTTGACCATCACACATTAAATTTTTTTCATAAAAAAATTACATTTAAAGACGAAGGATATTTGATTATTAAAAAAGAAAAATTATTAAAATTGCCAGAGTTTTTAATTTTTAGAATTTTAAATAAAGGAATTATTGATATTGGGAATAGAAAATATCCTTTGAGAAGTAGAGTTTTAATCAATTTAAATAAAATACTTTTTGAAAATGTAAAGACTACTATGTCTGTAGGTGGTTGTTTGGTCAAAAATCAAAAGGAAACAATATTAATCATAAGAGAGTTTAATTATATAAAAAATCTTAAGCTAGTATTAAGTGAAGGTAAAGAAGTGATATGGGATAATAAGTTCTTAATTTCTAATTTATCTGAAAAAATTAAGTTATATGTAACACCTTTTGGAAAAGAACTAGAAAATAGACACTTTCAAGATTTTTATAATTCAAAAAGAAAATTTACTAAAAAGCTATCCTTTGAAATTAAAAAATCACTCCCAGTAATTAAAACACTTGAAGGTTATATCTACATACCCCATTTAAATATATATAACAGTGTAAAATTAAAAAGTATTGTTAATTTACGTAGTATTGATTATTTTAGTATTATAATTTAGTTATTAGATTAGACTTAGTAGATTAAATAAGGAGATTTATTTGAATAATTCTGGTAAAAACTTTGCAGTTTGGGTTATAGTAGCTTTGGTTTTAGTGTTGCTTTTCAATATGTTTGAAAGTGGAAAGAAAACAGAAAAAACATCACAAATTCCTTATTCTGAGTTTTTAAAATTAGTTGAAACAGACAAAATTAATGATGTATCGATGATAGGTAGAAATATAGTTGGTCATCTAGATGATGGATCTAAATTTACTACCTATACCCCTCCAAATGATCCAACACTAATTGATAAGCTTTCTTCTCATAATATTATAATAAATGCTGCTCCAGAAGAAGCGGCAGTCTCTCCATTACTAGGATTATTTTTAAACTGGTTGCCGATGCTTTTATTTATAGGAATTTGGATTTTTTTTATGAGGCAAATGCAAGGCGGCAAAGGAGGTGCACTTGGTTTTGGAAAGTCCAAAGCGAAACTTTTAACTGAAAAGCAGGGAAAAGTTACTTTTAAAGATGTTGCTGGAGTAGATGAAGCTAAAGAAGAATTAGAAGAGGTAGTAGAATATTTGAAAAGCCCAATCAAATTTCAAAGACTAGGTGGAAAAATTCCAAAAGGCGTTCTACTAGTTGGACCTCCTGGAACAGGAAAAACACTCATAGCTAGAGCGGTAGCAGGTGAAGCAAGTGTTCCTTTTTTTACTATATCAGGATCTG
>CAYTJO010000126.1:2396-4716 GCA_964438215.1 uncultured Rhodospirillaceae bacterium | reverse complement strand
TTAGCAGCTGGAAAGGGTGTTTTAGTTGCTAAAACTTTAATAGAAGCTAATAAATTTCTAGATAACATAATTAAAGGAAACTTAGGTAAGAGTAATTCTAAAATAATAATTGAAAAATGTTTGTATGGAGAAGAAGGAAGTTTTTTTTTTGCAGTTAATGGTACTGATGCAAAATTTCTTGGTAGCGCAAAAGATTATAAAAGGGTAGGAGAAGGAAATAAAGGTTTAAACACTGGTGGTATGGGATGTATATCTCCATCTCCTAGAGAAAACAAACAAGTAGTTTTAAATATTATAAAAGATATTATAAAGCCTACATTAAGAACCATGCAAAACCTGGGATATCCGTTTACTGGATTTTTATATGCAGGAGTAATGTTTACAAAAAAAGGAATATATCTAATTGAATATAATGTAAGACTTGGAGACCCAGAGTGTCAGGCAGTTTTAGCTAGACTAAAAACTAATTTTGTAGATATTTGTTTGGCTCTGAAAAATAAAACTATTAAAAAACTTAAAATAGAAAAATCTAGTGGTGTATCTGCATGTGTTGTATTAGCAAGTCAAGGATATCCTGAAAAGTATGCCAAAGAAATTCAAATTTTTGGGTTAAATCAATTAAATAAAGAGAAAAATATTAAAATTTATCATGCTGGAACTAAAAAAGATAACTTAGGTAAATTTTTAACTAATGGTGGAAGGGTATTAAATGTAGTTGGTAAAGCTAAAAATATAAAGAGTGCCTTAGATATAACTTATAAAATATGTAGTAAAATTCATTGGAAAGGTTATTTTTACAGAAAAGATATAGGGTCATGATTTTCTTCTAAGTCTATTAAAAAAAGCTTTTAATAAGTCTGTGCTTTCTTTTTCCGCAACACCCCCATATATCCTAGGTTTATAAATGTTCCTCGAATTTAGAAATATTCTTTCTCCATTCTGTATGCTTCCGTTTTTTAAATCATATGCTCCAAAATATAAAATTCCTACTTTAAATTTAGATATAATATAACTACAAATTATGCAAGGTTCTAAAGTAACATACAAACTGTAATTCATTAAGTTTGTTGTCATTAGTTTTTTAGATGCTTTTTGTAATGCTATTATTTCAGCATGGGCTAAAGGATCTTTTTTAGAAGTATTCATATTGTATGCTTTAGAAATAATTTTATTTTTACTAAAAACTACCGCTCCAACAGGAACCTCATTATTTTCTTTTGCTTTTTTTGCCTGTAATAAAGCTACTTTTGTTATTTGAGATAATTGCAAAATATATTATTATCAAAAAAAAATAAAAAATTATGTCAAAAAAACCATTAATAGGTCTTACTTTAGATTTAGAAACTACTAAAACTTACTCCAAATTCCCATGGTACGCACTAAGAGAAAATTACTGCTCCTCAATCAGTTGCTTTGGAGGTGTACCTTTTCCTATAGTTTATGATAATAAAGCTATTAATTCAATATTAGATGTAATTGATGGTTTAGTTATAACAGGCGGAGCATTTGATGTTCATCCTAGATATTATTCAGAAAAGATAAAATATCACAATCTAAATATAAAAGTAGACAGAACAATATTTGAAATAAATATATGTAAACTAGCATTAAAAAAAAATATACCAGTTTTAGGTATATGCGGAGGCCAACAACTTATTAATATTGTTTATGGTGGTTCTCTTTATCAAGATATAAAAAAAGATTTGGTTACAAATATAGAGCATGAACAAAAAAACCCAAGGAATGAAGTTAGTCATTCAGTTAGCCTAAATACCAGCTCTTTACTTTATCAAATAATTAAACAAAAGAAAATTAAAGTAAATAGTGCACATCATCAATCCATTAAAAAGCCAGGAAAGGGGCTTGTAGTTAATGCAACAGCTTCTGATGGTATAATTGAAGGAATTGAGGATCCATCTAAAAATTTTTGTATTGGTGTTCAATGGCACCCTGAATTTTTAATTAAAAACAGTGACAATAAAATTTTTAAAAGTTTTATAAATGCTGTTAAAAATCAAGTGAAACGATAGTTGCTTAATAAAAATAAAAGTTTTAATCAAAGCGATGAAACTATTTTAATTGGTATTAATAAACCTAAAGGAGTCATATGCACACATAGTGACGAAAAAAAAAGAATGAGGATTTATGATTTAATACCAAAAAATATTTTAAGAGGTTTTAAAGGAAACATGCATTCAGTAGGAAGGTTAGACTACAACTCTCAAGGATTAATATTAGTAACCAATAATACTAAGATAAAAGCTTATTTAGAGAAACCATCATCAAAAATTATAAGAGTCTATAAAGTAAAAGTTCAGGG